>DNMQ01000407.1 GCA_003488145.1 Pseudomonas sp. | reverse complement strand
TCCGCTTCGTTATCCATCACCGCGGACAGCGATTCATGCAGGGCTTCACGACTCATGGCGGTTCCTCTCTTGGCTGTCGCCGCTGTCTCAGGATTCATGCAACAGGGGTTGCAACGCTTTATCTATCGCTTCACGCGCCCGGAAGATCCGAGAACGTACTGTGCCCACCGGACACTGCATGACACTCGCAATGTCTTCATAACTAAGACCATCAAATTCACGCAGTGTTAGAGCCGTACGCAAATCTTCTGGCAAAAGTTGAATGGTTCGATGAACGGTATCTTCAATCTCATCCCTGAGCAGCGAGCGTTCCGGTGACTCGATGTCCTTGAGAGCGTGATCGCCCTCATAAAACTCGGCGTCCTCGGAACTGACATCACTATCCGGCGGGCGCCTGCCGCGCGCCACCAGATGATTCTTCGCCGTATTGATGGCGATGCGGTACAGCCAGGTGTAGAAAGCGCTGTCACCGCGAAAATTGGCTAGTGCGCGGTAGGCTTTGATAAAAGCCTCTTGGGCAACATCCTGAGCTTCATGAGAGTCATGCACGAACCGCACGATCAACCCAAGGATCTTGTGCTGGTATTTCATTACCAGCAGATCAAACGCCCGCTTGTCACCACGCTGCACTCGTTCAACCAGCTGCTGGTCCTGCTCCTGAGTCAACATGAACGCTCCTCCTCGGTAGCGGAGTAGCGTCGCTCACACCAGCGAACCGACCTGCCAGAATAGACCCGGGCTTTACGCAAAAGTTCTCCCCCCTCCTAGCAAGCTATCCTGCAATACCTGACGGCGATTGCACCACAGCGTTGCGCCATTGCTGACGACGCCGTCCTGGTGTCCATAGCAAACTCGCACCGCCCATTCACGATGGCCAGCTGGTTTGCATTCATAACTGCCTATTGAGCCACCCCGCGAAGGAAAAGTTCCCTTCGTTAGAAGACAAACACACAGTCGCCTATTTTGGCGCTACATCCCGTCTATATACTAGGGCTCGTTTTTCCCGCCGGAATTGGACATGAACCAGGTTCTACGATACGACGTGCTGGTCATCGGCAGCGGTGCCGCCGGCTTGACCTTGGCACTCAACCTGCCGACCGATCTTCGCATCGCCGTTCTCAGCAAGGGCGATCTCTCCAACGGCTCCACCTACTGGGCCCAAGGTGGCGTCGCCGCAGTACTGGATACGACCGACACCGTAGAGTCACATGTCGCCGACACCCTCATCGCCGGAGGAGGCCTATGCCGCGAAGACGCCGTCCGTTTCACGGTCGAGCACAGCAACGAGGCCATCCAGTGGCTGATCGAGCAAGGGGTGCCCTTCACGCGGGACAATGCCCCGGATCGCGAAGACGGCAGTTTCGAATTTCACCTGACTCGCGAGGGCGGCCATAGCCATCGGCGCATCATTCACGCAGCCGACGCCACTGGCGCAGCCATTTTCAACACGCTGCTTGGCCAGGCCAGAAAGCAGAGCAATATCGAGCTTCTACAGCAGCGCGTTGCAGTCGACCTGATCACCGAACACAAACTCGGGCTGCCGGGCAGACGCTGCCTGGGCGCCTATGTGCTCAATCGCAGCACCGGCGAGGTCGAAACCTTCCAGTCACGATTCGTCGTACTGGCTACCGGCGGCGCGGCCAAGGTTTACCTGTACACCAGCAACCCGGACAGCGCGTGCGGCGACGGCATTGCCATGGCCTGGCGAGCGGGCTGCCGCGTCGGCAATCTGGAATTCAACCAGTTCCACCCTACCTGCCTCTATCACCCGCAAGCGAAGAGCTTTCTGGTGACCGAAGCCCTGCGCGGGGAAGGTGCCTTGCTCAAGCTGCCTAACGGCGAGCGTTTCATGCCGCGTTTCGATGCCAGGGAGGAACTCGCCCCGCGCGATATCGTCGCACGCGCAATCGACCACGAAATGAAGCGACTGGGCATCGACTGCGTCTACCTCGATATCAGCCACAAGCCTGCCGAGTTCATCAAAAGCCACTTCCCCACCGTCTACGAGCGCTGCCTGGAATACGGCATCGACATCACCAACCAGCCGATTCCGGTGGTACCCGCAGCGCACTACACCTGCGGCGGCGTAGTCGTGGACCAGGCTGGCCGCACCGACATCCCGGGCCTCTACGCCATCGGCGAGACCAGTTTCACGGGCCTGCACGGCGCGAACCGCATGGCCAGCAACTCGCTGCTCGAATGCTTCGTTTACGGCCGGGCGGCCGCTCAGGACATCCTTCGCGAACTGCCCCAAGTCACCAACGCAGCAACGTTACCTGCATGGGACGCCAGCCAGGTGACCGACTCCGACGAAGACGTGATCATCGCGCACAACTGGGACGAACTGCGGCGCTTCATGTGGGACTACGTCGGCATCGTTCGCACCAACAAACGGCTGATGCGCGCGCAGCACCGAGTGCGCCTGCTGCTGAGCGAGATCGACGAGTTCTACAGCAACTACAAGGTCAGTCGTGACTTGCTCGAACTACGCAATCTGGCGCTGGTTGCAGACCTGATGATTCGCTCGGCCATGCTGCGCAAAGAGAGCCGAGGACTGCACTACACCCTCGACTACCCGGAGCTGCTGCCGCAAGCGGTCGACACTATTCTGGCGCCGCCCACCTACGTCGACTGAACTTAAGCCGCGCCCGCAGTCGACGATGCTGCTCTCGCGGTAGTGCGTTGCGGGGCACGCAGATGCTGCCAGCTAACCGCCGGCCCGGCACGCGAAAACGCAGCACGACTATCAGTGGCAGCGCCAGGCTGTCAGGCAGCAACTGAACTGCCTGCCATCCTTGCCGCTCGCTCCACAGGTGCCAGCCCGCAGCATCGTGGCGCAGGCCAGACCAGGCATCCCGACTGGACAGTAGAATCCCGCGCGGCAACACCCACAGCGCGTGGGCCAGACAAAACAGAAGCGCTATCAGCTGCAACCATAGCGGCGCAGCCGACAGCACGATGGCGGCTAGGGCGAGCGCCTGCACCCCGAGATAGAGTGTCAACAACCAGCTGGACGGCTGCCAGCGACACTCGAATGATTGATTACTTGGGCTGGACACGATCGAGGATCATGCGAACCATGCGCCGCAGGTCCTCATCCTCGGGCTCGCCGCGCTGCATGAACCAGCCGAACATGTCCTGATCCTCGCAACTCAGCAGCTTGCGATAGCGGTGCTGATCTTCCTCATCGAGACCTGGATAGACCTCCTTGACGAAAGGCACCAGCAACACATCCAGCTCCAACATGCCGCGACGGCTTTGCCAAAACAGACGATTGAGTTCGGATTGCTCAGCCATACATCGGCTCCTTTTGAGAAGGCGCGCATTATAGCGGCTGCACCGAACTCATCAGTCGCTTTTTTCGTCGAGCTGCAAACCCTTCATCACGCAACCGTTTCCGCCGGGCTGCTATGATGCCCCCCCCGGATTCTGACGACGACCCATCATGACCGACACTGCTTATTTTTGCGTTCTGTCGCATGAAGGCGTCCTTGCCGTACGCGGCCCGGATGCCAGCAAGTTTCTCCAGGGTCAGCTGACCTGCAATCTCAGCTACCTCACCGCCGAGACATCCAGTCTGGGCGCACGCTGCACGCCCAAGGGGCGCATGCAGTCGAGTTTCCGCATCGTGCTGGATGGCGACGGTTATCTGCTGGCAATGGCCAGTGAGCTGCTACAACTGCAACAAGCCGACCTGAACAAATACGCCGTATTTTCCAAGTCCCGCCTGAACGACGAGAGCGCCGACTGGTGCCGATTCGGTCTTGCGGGCGGAGACGGCTCGCTGGTCAGCCTGGGCCTGGACCTTCCGCTGACCGCCGACAGTGTGGTGCGGAGCCACGGCATGATCGCGATCCGTCTGCAGGATGGCCGCGTCGAACTCTGGACCCCAGGCGCCGACGCAGAGCAGGTCCGCACGCGCCTGGCCGCGCAGCTTCAGGAAGCGCCGGTCAATCGCTGGCTGCTGGACCAGGTTCGCGCCGGCATCGGCCAGGTATTCGGCAGCACTCGCGAGCTGTTCATCCCACAGATGATCAATTTGCAGGCGCTGGGCGGCGTGAGTTTCAAAAAGGGCTGCTATACCGGCCAGGAAATCGTCGCGCGCATGCAGTACCTGGGCAAACTCAAGCGCCGCCTGCAGCGCCTGTTGATCGAAGGCGGACAGGACGAGCTGCCAGCTCCGGGCGTTGAAATTTTCTCACCGGTGCATGGCTCCAGCGTCGGTGAGGTCGTGCTAGCCGCCAGTGACACCGACCGAATCGAGCTGCTGGCCGTACTGCAGGAGGATGCCGCCGCTGACGGCCGCCTGTATCTGGGCTCCCCGGACGGATTGCCGATGAGTCTGCTCGAGCTTCCCTACAGCCTGAATGCGGATCTGGAAATTCAGCGCTAGTGCGAACCGGAGCCAGAAAGCAAATACCTGAGAGGCGCACCATGGACCACGGGAAAGCACCCTGACCTGAAGCGCCCTAGCGACACTGACCGACACATAAGGAATGACATGAGCACCCTTGCCGAGAAAGTCCAGCGCGATCTGACGCTCGCGATCGAGAACGATGAATTGGTTCTGCCTACCCTGCCGGAGGTGGCATTGCGCGTCCGCGAGGCGGCCGAGGACCCGGACATCAGCATTCCGGCACTGAGCAAGGTGATAGGCGCCGACGCAGCCCTCGCCGCACGCATCATCAAGGTGGTCAACAGCCCGCTGCTGCGTACCAGTCGCGAGATCGACGATCTGCAGATGGCGGTCAGCCGTCTCGGCATCAATTACACCTGCAACCTGGCCACAGGTCTGGCGATGGAGC
>DNMQ01000036.1 GCA_003488145.1 Pseudomonas sp. | reverse complement strand
AAGGCCAGGCCGATGGCGCGTGCATACTGGCTCAGCGAGGCGAGGTTGTCGGCATCGGCACGGCCACTGGCGAGAGCGCCGAGTTGCACGCTGGCCTCGATCAGCGCCCCGGTCTTGTGCCGGTGCATCAGCTCGAGGGCATCGCGATCGAGCTTGAGGCCCACCGAGCCGAGGTCGATGGCCTGGCCGCCAACCATCCCCGCAGGGCCGGCGGCGCGCGCCAGCACGGCGAACATGCGCAGGCGCAGGGCGGCATCCTGCGGGTTGTGGCGTTCCTGGGCCATAGCCTCGAAGGCCAGGCTCTGCAGGCCGTCGCCGGCAAGGATGGCGCAGGCCTCGTCGAAAGCCTTGTGGGTGGTGGGCTGGCCGCGACGCAGGTCGTCGTCGTCCATGGCCGGCAGATCGTCGTGCACCAGCGAATAGGCATGGATCAGCTCGACCGCGCAGGCGGCGCCGTCGGCGCTGGCCTTGTCACCATTCAGTGCTTCGCAGGCGGCGTAGACCAGCAGCGGGCGGACGCGCTTGCCACCGTTCATCACGCTGTAGCGCATGGCCTGGTAGAGCCGCTCGAGCTGCGGCAGCGGCGGGACGAAGAGGGCTTCGAGGCAGCCGTCGACGCGCTGCTGACAGCCTTTCTGGTAGTCGCCGATCATCATGCTTCGGGGTCCGACTCGAAGGGGGCTTCCTGCAGGCTGCCGTCGCGTTCCAGCAGGATCTGCACCTTCTGCTCGGCCTGGCTCAGCGCCGCCTGGCAGTCGCGGGTCAGGCCGATGCCCTGTTCGAAGCAGGTCAGCGAGTCTTCCAGCGACAGCTCGCCGCTCTCCAGGCGCTCCACCAGCTGTTGCAGCTCGGCAAGGGATTGTTCGAAATCGAGTGCAGCTTTCTTGCGGGCCATGGCGGGAACCTGTCGTCGGCGGCGAGTCGGAAACGGGCGCGACATTAGCAAAGAAACGCCGGTGGCAGCCACAAGGTTTGCCCGCGTGATGTGTATCAACCTGCGTAGCCCGGCGGGGTGCCCGTCAACCCGCGCCGCCGCTCAGTGGTCCTGCTCGCGCAGTCGCCTTTCCCGTTCGGCGAGCGGCAGCTTCGGACAGCTGTCGCAGAGTTCGCCATCGGCGCGGCGAAAGTGCTGGCAGCACGCCTTGCGCTGCAGGCCCAGGCGCGTACCGCCTTCGGCCAGCGGTACCGCCAGCAGGCCGCTGGCACCGGACATGGCGCAAGCCGCCAGCCAGACGTCAGCCGCCCGGCACAGTTGCAGGTTGCCGCAACCGTCGAGGCGCTGGCTATGCAGCAGTGCGGCCATGACGCAGTCGGCCGCCAGCCGCTGCGCCAGCTTGGGGTGCAGCCCGAGCAGCGGCCCGCTGACGGCCTGGGCCTGTTCACAGAAGCCACGGATCTGGGCGCCGGCATGGCGCAGCAGGCGCTGGGGCTCGCCCTGCAGTGGCTGGTGATCGGGCAGGCAGAACCCGGCGACGAAGCCCTGTTCGACGCCCTGGGCCAGTCCGTCCAGGCACGGGGCCTGGCCGGCCAGGCGCACCGCGAGCACCTGCAGGTAGATGGGCTGCCAGACCAGCAGCGTCCAGCAGCGCGCCGCCCAGTAGTGGCGGCCCGCTTCCGGACAGGCCGCCCGCCAGTGCGCCAGCAGCCTGGCCACAGACTGCGGATGCTCCAGCGTCAGCTCGTCGGCGCGGGGTGCGCCGACCCGGCCATCGAGGCCCGGCAGCACGCGACGCAGGCGCAGCAGCAGGCTGCCCAGCGCATCCGTGGGCGGCCAGCGCGCTTCAGCGCTCCGGTGCATAGCGCGCCACGGGGTTCTTCAGGGTGCCCGCGAATTTCAGCGCTCCGGCCGGATCGGCGAGGTCGAGCATCTGTCGGTTGTTGCCCAGCTGCAGGCGGTTCAGGCAGGAGCGGGCGAATTCCTCGGCGAACAGGTCGTAACGGGCGAACTTGTCGCGCAGCTGCGGCTGGCTGGCCTGGTAGTCGGCGATGCAGTCGGCGACCTGCTGCCAGAAGCGCTGCTCCGGCAGGCCGCCCTGTTCGTCGAGAATCTGCGCCAGGTAGCGGAAGAAGCCGTCGAACACGTCGGTGAAGATCGACAGCACCTTGAGCTCGGCCGGCACCGAGACGGCTAGACGGCCGACCGCCTCGGGAATCTTCGCCTCGGCATCGAGGATCACCGCTTCCTCACCGATGTCCTTCATCAGCACGCGGACCGGCACATGGTCTTCCAGCACCAGGATCAGGTTTTCGCCATGGGGCATGAAGACCAGGTCATGGGCATAGAAGCAGTGCAGCAGCGGCTTCAGGTAGGCATTGAGGTACTGCCGCAGCCAGCGGTCGGCGGTGAGTCCCGACGCGCTGATCAGCGTCGGCAGCAGGGCGCGCTCGTCGCCGTCGCTGTGCAGCAGCGCGGCCATGGTCATCAGCCGCTGGCCGGGTTCGATGTGGCCCAGCGGGCTCTCGCGCCAGAGCGCCGAGAGCATCTTGCGGTAGGGGCTGCTGGCCGGCAGCGCCTGCTCGTAGTAAGGGTTGCGATAGCCGATCGCCGCCACCTCGCGCAGCAGCTGGAAGCCGCAGTCGCGCAGCAGCGGGTCGCGCGCCACGCGGCCGGCGAGGTAGGCGTTGATCG
>DNMQ01000032.1 GCA_003488145.1 Pseudomonas sp. | reverse complement strand
ACCTCGATCTTCCAGGTGCTGAACAACGTCTACGACTTCGACATGCCGCTGGAAAAAGCCGTGGCCGCGCAACGCGTGCAACACCAGCTCCTGCCGAAGGACACCATCTACTACGACGCCCACGCACCGCTGACCGGCAAGGTGGCCGACGAGCTGAAAGCCATGGGCTACACGCTGGAGGATCAGGGGTGGCTGATGGGTGATATCCAGGCGATACGCGTCGACGGCACGCGCCTGCAGACCGGCTCGGACCCGCGCGGGCGGGGCGTGGGGATGGTCGTCAAACCCTGATCGGCGAGGAAGGCCGCACGGAGGGATCGCGGCCGCCTTAAAGAAACGTCGATGCCCGCACCAGGCTGCGGCGTATCGACGTTCAGCATTCCCAACTGCATATCCATCCTGTCATGCGGTGTCAGGCGTGCCGTCAGCGGGCAAACGCGGCATAGCGCTTGTCCCGCTCACTCTGAGCAAATACCAGAAAGGCTCAGCTCGAGTCGGCCACTCTGAGCCTTCCAGTCGCTGCCTGAAACCGCTCTAGCTATTCGTTTTGAACGTCATTCGGCGTCTGGCTGTCCGAGCTTTGGACAAGGGTTCCGCGGCTAGGGCGCTTTATTTTATTGCGAAGTTTGTGCAGCGCAGCACGCATTCCCCGTGGCAGTCCGGGTCGGCACAGCGGTCAGCGTGCTCCGCAGGGCAATCGTCAGGACCGTCTCCTGATGCTCGACGGGGCAGTGCATTCGATGACTGCTTCCGAGTTGAGCTGCCCGAGCCGCGCAACCCGATCCCTTGGTTCATGAGGAGACGAAATGCCTACAAATCCCTCCAACGGATTGACCCGGCGCAAGCTGCTGACTGCTTCGGCAGCCACCGTGGCGGCCGGGGTCGCCGCGACCGCGAAAGCCGTCACCATCAACGGCGTACCGCAGTGGCTGCCTTTCGACCATAACGGTCCGCTGCACTACGAGGCTAAGGGCTGGCAATTCTTCACCATCGAGGAAGCCCGGGAGGTGGAGGCGATCGTCGAGCGTCTTATCCCCGCTGACGATCTTTCAGTCAGTGGCAAAGAGGCGGGTTGCGCGGCGTTCATCGACCGTCAGCTGGCCGGCCACTACGGCCGCTATGAGCGGCTCTATCAGCACGGCCCGTTCGTGCCCGGAATCGAGCCGACATCTGAGCTTGTGCCTGCCGAGCGCTACCGGGTCGGCCTCGCGCAGTTGGGTGGATACTGTCAGGGGGCGTTTGGCAAGCGCTTCAGCGAGCTTGGAGGTGACCAGCGCGATGACGTGCTCAAGAAGATGGAGAGCGGCGATATCGTCTTCGAAGGCATCGAGTCGAAGGTGTTTTTCGAGCAGATTCTGCAGAACACCATGGAGGGTTTTTTCGCCGACCCGATCTATGGCGGCAATCGCGACATGGTCAGCTGGAAGATGCTGGGCTTCCCCGGCGCCCGTTACGACTATCGGCCCTACATCGACCGGCATAACGAGAAGCTCGATCTGATACCGCTGTCGATCATCGGCAGCTCCTCGTGGAGTCGCAAGGGATGAAGGACATGACCAAGAAACTTCCAGCGACCGATGTCGTGGTAGTCGGGCTAGGCTGGGCCGGGTCGATCATCGCCAAGGAACTCGCCGATGAAGGCCTGACGGTCATGGGGTTCGAGCGGGGCGCCTGGCGTGATACCGCAAGCGACTTCAATATCGCGTCGGTGACCGATGAGCTGCGCTACGTGATTCGCCAGGAGCTGATGCTGCGCACCCGCCAGAACACCTGCACGATGCGCAACAAGCCCAGCGAAACCGCACTGCCGATGCGCACCTGGGGATCCTTCCATCCCGGCAACGGGACCGGTGGGGCGGGTAACCACTGGGCCGGCATCACCTTTCGCTTTCAACCGGAAGAGTTTCGCCTCAGGAGCCATCTGGTCGAGCGTTACGGCGAAGCGTCCATCGAAGGGCTAGCCCTGCAGGACTGGGGCACCACCTGGGAAGAAATGGAGCCGCACTACGATGCCTTCGAGCGTGTGGCAGGCATTTCCGGCAAGGCCGGCAACATCGGCGGGAAGGTCGTCGAAGGTGGCAACCCGTTCGAGGGAGCGCGGTCCAGGGAGTACCCCAACCCGCCCACCAAGCAGACCTTCGCGCCCGTACTGTTCGCCGATGCCGCACGTGACATGGGCTACACGCCGTTCCCGGTGCCTTCGGCGCTGGCTTCGCAGGCCTATACCAACCAGTACGGCGTGACGATGGGTCCGTGCACCTTTTGCGGGTTCTGCACCAACTACGGCTGCGCCAACTATTCCAAGGCCAGCGCCATCGTCAACGTGCTGCCGGCGCTGGCGCGCATGCCCAACTTCACCGCCAAGACCCATTGCGAAGTGCTCGAGGTAACGAAGGACAGCACCGGCAAGCGCGCTACCGGCATCTTCTACGTGGATGCCAACGGCGACAGATGGGAGCAGCCGGCGGAGATCGTCGTGGTCGCCGCATTCACCTTCGAAAATGTGCGCCTGATGCTGCTCTCCGGCATTGGTCAGCCCTACGACCCGGTAAGCAATACCGGCACCACCGGGCGCAACTACGCCTACCAGACGGCCAACAGCGTGCAGCTGTTCTTCGATGACAAGAACTTCAACCCCTTCATCGGTGGCGGCGCCATTGGCATGGGCATCGATGACTTCAACAACGACAACTTCGACCATTCCGGTCTGGGCTTTGTCGGCGGCGGCAGCACGCGAGTGACGCCCATTGGTGCAGCGCCAATCAACTCCCGTCCGGTGCCGCCGGGCACGCCCAAGTGGGGCTCGGAGTGGAAGAAGACGACGGTGCAGTATTACGCCAGCAGCATGTCCATCGGTTGTGAGGCGAGCAACTACAGCACCCGCAACAACTACCTGTCGCTGGACCCGCACTACACCGATCCGCACGGTCGACCGCTGCTGCGTATCACCTTCGACTTTACCGACAACGACCTGCGCATGGCGCAGTACGTGACCGACAGGACCGCCGAGATCGCCAAGGCGCTCAACCCGAAAATGATGTTCGCCAGCCCGCGCAAAGGGCCGTGGTCCAACACGTCCTATCAGTCTTCCCACATGGTCGGTGGATTCGTCATGGGGGCAGATCCTTCTACCAGTTCGGTGAACAAGCACCTGCAGGTCTGGAATGTACCGAATCTGTTCGTGGTCGGCGCATCGGCCTTCCCGCAGAACCCCGGCTACAACCCAACGGGCACCGTTGGCGCACTGGCATTCAAGGCAGCGCACGCGATTCGGACCTACTACCTCAAACGTCCCGGGGAGATGATCAGCGTATGAAGCCTCTCTTGAACGTCGGTCTCGCGTTGTTGGCCGCGGCGAGTGTCAGCGCCTTCGCCGTTACCGCGCCGGACGACTACGAACTGGTGGAAAAAGGTCGGTACATCGCCACGCTCGGCGATTGCACTGCCTGTCACACGTTGCCGGGCAAACCGCTTTTTTCCGGTGGCGTGGCCATCGAGACGCCATTTGGTGAGCTGCTGGGAGCCAACATCACCCCAGATCCGACAACCGGCATCGGTCGCTGGACCTTCGAAGACTTCCAGAACACCATGGCCCGCGGGCATGGGCGCAACGGCAAGCAGCTCTACCCGGCCATGCCCTATGCCGCCTATACGAAGGTCACGCGCGAAGACAACCTGGCGCTTTGGGCCTATCTACGCACCGTGGAACCGGTGCAGAACGAGGTGGAAACCAACCAGCTGCCATTCCCTTTCAATGTGCGCCTGAGCATGAAGGCCTGGAACTGGCTCAACTTCACCGAGGGCGAGTTCGAGCCTGACGCGGACAAGAGTGAGCAATGGAACCGCGGCGCGTACCTGGTGCAGGGGCTAGGGCATTGCGGCAGTTGCCACACGCCGAAGAACCTCATCGGCGGCGACAAGGGCGATGGCACACTCAAGGGCGGGGAGCTGCAGGGCTGGATGGCGCCGAATATCTCCAACACGGCGCATGTCGGTCTGGGTGAGTGGACCGAGGACGACATCGTGCAATACCTCAAGACCGGCGCCAACCGCTACGACATAGCGTCCGGGCCGATGGCCGAGGCGGTGGAGAAATCCACCCAGTACTGGCGCGATGCGGACCTGAAGGCCGTCGCGGTTTATCTCAAGAGCCTGGACCACGAGCACGACAAGCCCGAGCCGCTGAGCGCTAACGATCCGATTATGACAGCCGGACGCAGTCTTTATGAGGATCGCTGCTCGGCCTGCCATACACCGGACGGCGAAGGCATTCCGACGCTGTTTCCCAAACTGGCGAATGCACCACTGGTGAATGCGCGCGATGCAGTGTCGATGATTCGCGTAGTACTCGCCGGAAATAGAGCTGGCAGTACGGATGCCGCACCTACTGGCCCGGCCATGCCATCGTTCGCCTGGAATCTCTCGGACGAAAACATTGCCGACGTGCTCACCTATGTGCGCAACAGCTGGGGCAATGCGGCCTCGGCAGTCAGCGCCGATGAGGTGCGCAAGCAGCGCGAGGCGCTGCAAAGCCAGTGAGCGTGCCGCTGGAGGTGCTGATGCGAGCGCGAGGGGCAACGCCGCACAGAGAGCGGCGTTGAAGCGGGGCAATTTACTGCGGGCGGTAGATGGCGCACAGCTTGTTGCCGTCAGGGTCGCGCACGTAGCTGAGGTGCATCGCGCCGAGGCTGGATTCGCGCAGTCCTGGCGGGTCCTCGCAGGTGGTGCCGCCATGGGCGACGCCTACATCGTGAAACGCCTTGACCTGCTCGGCCGAGCTGCACTTGAAGCCAATCGTGCCGCCGTTACCGACAGTCGCTTCCTCACCGTTGATGGGCTCGGTGACACCGAACAGGCTGCCGTCATGGCGGTAGAACAGGCGCGTGTGCCCGGATGGACCCACGTTGCGCAGCGGCTCGCCAGCGCCGAGTGCGCCGAGCACGGCATCGTAGAACCGCTTCGACCGTTCAATATCATTCGAACCGACCATTACATGGTTGAGCATGGGGGCCTCGCTAGGTGATTTGGATTTGTGCGGGTATGGAGCAGGCACTCTAGCATCGGGAGGAATAGGGGGGGCAATGGTGGGTTGGGTGGCAGCTCGGGTGCTTAGTTCGTTTATGATCAGCAGCTTTCGGCCAAGCGCTGCCTCTGGTGATAGCGTTGAGTCAGTTGAAGTCGCGTTGGGGAGGTATACAAAACCCGGGGCGACCAGATAAGCAGAATTATAAAGTTCTTGGCTGCTTGTAACTCAAATAAATGAGCTGTCAGGCAACAGTGATATAACAGGGAAGCTACGATGAGCTATCAGGCAGTTTTTACTGGTTGGCAAAATATTACTCTTGAAGATTTGCTGGTGGCCTACCGTAAGGCTAAGGCAGATTGCTTTTTTGAAAATACCTTTCCTGCAGCCATAAACTTTGCAACCTATGAGCAGGATTTGCTATCCAATCTAAAAAAACTGCTTAAATATCTGCATGAAGGAAATGGTTTTTCAGGCAGCAAGAAGCTGCTAGGCGATTTCCGCCTATTACCCAAGAAGTTATCCATCAAGCCAAAGAAGAATTTTCCTGCAAATGGCCATGTGCATTTCTCCGATCCTCATCGCGCAGTAGATCACCTGCTTGATCATCACCTTATTACCCCAGAGTTTCGAGTGGTGGGTGACTTTCCGGTAGACACCCATATCCTATCTGCGTTGTGGGTTAATACCGTGGGGCATCAGTTTGACGCCAAGCTGGATGATAGCTGTTATGGCGCTAGGCTAAGACGGATCCGTAACGACGAATTATTTAGCGATTTCGAAGACAAGCCATTTCATATTAGTGCTATCGGCTCCTTTGTGCCGTACTTTCAGCCATATCAGCAGTGGCGCAACGACGGCCTAAAAGCTATTCGCGGAGAACTTGAGCAGGACAGGGAAGTTATCGCTGGGCGGCGGCAAAAACTGA
>DNMQ01000172.1 GCA_003488145.1 Pseudomonas sp. | reverse complement strand
GCGGTCACCGTGGTGGTGTGGAAGGAGTTCATCGGTCTGGGCCTGTACGAAATCATCCCGGGCTTCATCTTCGCCAGCATCGCCATCTATGTCGTGAGCAAGATGGGCGCCGAACCCGCCCCGAGTATCGTCAAGCGCTTCGAAGAAGCCGACGCGGACTACCACGCCGGCTGATTTGTGCAGCGCAGGTCGAGCATGGCTGCTCGACCTGCGGTTGGAACCGGTGTCCCGGTTCTAACCGTTCCGCCCCATATCGATAGTTGCTGCTGCCCGGCCTCTCCGTCGAGGCTGTCCGGGCTTCAATTCGTCACTTCCGACAAATCGATCCGCCGCCAGCGTGCCTCGGCGAAGCTGTACACAGCGAAGGCCAGCAGGCCGACCCCGATTGCCAGCAGCAGCGCGCCACCCGCTGGCATGCCCTGAAGCGCTTCGAGCGCTTCCTTGAGGCCGGGTGGATCGGTGGGCTCGTAGCGGCTACCGCCCATGAACAGCAGCCCGGCGATGATCAGAAAGGAACAGCCACGTGCAGCCAGCCCAACACGCGAGATGGGGAGAACCAGCTGCATGGTGCGCTCATCGCACTGGAAGTAGCGCTCGAAATGCGCACGCCATGCCTTGATCAGATGCGCAATGGCGACTCCAAGTGGAATCAGCGCAATCGCCCATATCAGCCAGTGAGAGTGCTTCAGGCCAAGAAAACGCATGAGGCTGTCGGTGCTTTCGCCTCCGGAACCGCCGCCGCCTTCGGAGAAGCGGTCCAGCCCGCTCACCAGCATGCTCAGCGTGAACAGTGCAAGCAGCAAGTTGACCACACCACTGCTTACCAACCCCGTGCGGATCAGCAGACCCTTGGCGTCATGGCCGTGCCGATCGGTATCACCGATGCCCTGCGTCAGCCGCCACGCCACGTGCGCGAGCAGGCCGATTACCACCAGCCAGAGCAGTATCGCCCCGAATGGCTGGCCGAGCAGTTGCTGAACTGCGCCGCGAGTGTCGACCGTTTCGCCGGAACCGAGTGCCGCCATGATCGCAAAAAAGCCGACGATGACGTACACCACGCCCCGCGCCGCGTAGCCGCTGCGTGCCAGCCAGACCACTCCACGTGTCACGTTCATATTCGCTTTCGCTCCGAAATTGAGATCATCCGAGACAGTGTCGTCATAGTTGGGACGCGGTTGCAGCCCGTTCGGTTCGCTCGAACTCGTCGCGTACACCTGCCTTTGGGCGGCGAAAAGAATTAATACCGACGAAGGAACGGGACGAAACGGTGAAGGTCTGATTCCGCGCCCATTAGCGTTCGGGCGTCCTGGGGCGGGACGGCCTTGCGACTACGGAGAATCAAGGAGTATCTCGATGAATTACTGGAAGGTGGTATTGCTCGGCATGGCGCTCGGCTTCGCCGGATGCAGCGTCAATGCCCCAGGTGTACATGCGCGGGTCGGCGATGCCGATGCGGTACGGCTGGACATCGGTGGTCACGGTCATGGTGGCGGGTTCTGTCCGCCGGGACATCGGATGAAAGGAAACTGCTGATGAGCGCTCGTCTTCTTGTAGTCGTACTGGCAGCCCTCCTGATGTCCGGATGCAGCCTGCGTCTACCGGGCATCGGCATCGATATCGGTGATGGCGGCGGCGGGCCTCCGCATTGCCCACCAGGTCAGGCCAAGAAGGGTAACTGCTGAGGCGCCAGGCGCCGGCTGCTCACGCTCAGGCAAGGCCGACTACGCCTTGCCTGTCTCTGGAGTCATCTATGTCACGTCTTCTCGTGTTGTTTCTCGGGCTGATCACGCTGAGCGGCTGTACCGTGCATGAGTACGCCGGCCACGGTTATCCCCGCCCCTATTACCACGGCGAATACCGCGAGTATCGCTACGACGGCTATCCAGCCCGCCATTACCGATACGACCGTTCCGATTACCCGCGCCACGCTCCGCCACCGGTGGTTCGGCACGAGCGCTACGAACAGCATCTGAGTCATCGTCACGACCAGCCTTCCCGGCACTACAGTCAGAGCGGTGACCGTCACGACAAGAACGCCGTGCGCCACCCGGTTCAACACAGGAGCTACCGGCCGGCTAAGTCCCAGCAGCATCACCACGATCGCCGCCGCCAGTGGTAGCGGGCCGGCGCTGCCGCCGAGAGTGAGACGTGGCCTGACTCGGCTCTGACTTCCCCTTTACGCTGTGGCATCGCCGCATAGGTAAACGCTCGCCAAATGCCCTTGCGGCGGGCTGGCATCTTCTCCGTCGCCGGCCAGGTGCAGCGCTGGCGGTTATCGGCTGATGCACCGATAATCGCCCCGATGTCAGCGTCCGGGGTGTCCTGCATGACCGATGATTCACGAGTTCTCCAGCCACCGATGGCGCCGCCCATCGTCGCGTCCCCCGCCAAACGCATCGAGGCGCTGACCGGCGATCCCAACTTCATGACTTCGCTGGCGCGCGGGTTGGCTGTGATTCATGCGTTCCAGGAGCGGAAGCGCCACCTGACCATCGCGCAGATCAGCCACCGCACAGAGATCCCCCGCGCCGCGGTGCGCCGCTGCCTGCATACCCTGATGAAACTTGGCTACGTCACCACCGACGGGCGCACCTATTCGCTGTTGCCCAAGGTGCTGACCCTCGGTCACGCCTATCTGTCGTCCACGCCGCTGGCAGTTACCGCGCAGCCGATTCTCGACCGCCTCAGCGAGCAGCTTCACGAAGCCTGTTCGATGGCGACGCTGGAGGGTGATGAGGTGCTCTATGTGGCGCGTTCGGCCACGCCACAGCGATTGATTTCGGTGGATCTGTCCGTGGGCAGTCGGCTGCCGGCGTATTGCACGTCGATGGGCCGCATCCTGCTGGCGGCGCTGGATGACGCGGCGCTCGACGACTACCTGGGGCGAGCCGACCTGCAGGTAAAGACCAGCCGTACCTTGCACAGCCCGGAGGCGCTGCGCGACAACATCGCCGAGATTCGCCAGCAGGGTTGGGTCATCATCGATCAGGAGCTGGAAATGGGCCTGCGTTCGTTGGCCGTTCCACTCAAGGATTCCGCCGGCCAGGTGCTGGCCGCGCTGAACGTCGGCACCCATGCCGGGCGCGTCTCGCGTCAGGAGCTGGAGACCCGATTCCTGCCCGTGCTGCTGGAGGCCAGCCGCGAATTGAGCACGGCTGTTCCATTGATCGAAGCTCTCGCGACCATCGGCGACTACGGTGCTCTAGGTGGATTCGCGCGCTGAGTCGGCGTTGTTCATCACAATGGAACGGTGCTTAAGTTGTTCGATAATCGAACGTTATGTCGATTATCGGATTGTTTGGCTGGGGATGGACCGTTAACGTTTTCACAACGCAATCGGCGTACAGAAAACAACACGAGATCCGACTCATGGCTGAATTCCTCTCGCTCCGCGAAGCGGTCGAGCGCTTCGTCCAGGATGGCGACACCGTCGCCCTGGAAGGCTTTACCCACCTGATTCCCACCGCAGCCGCCCATGAAATCGTGCGCCAGGGGCGCAAGGACCTGACCCTGGTACGCATGACCCCGGACCTGGTCTACGACCTGTTGATCGGCGCCGGCTGCGCGAGGAAGCTGATCTTCTCCTGGGGCGGCAACCCCGGGGTCGGCTCGCTGCATCGCCTGCGCGACGCGGTGGAGAAGGGCTGGCCGCAGCCGCTGGAAATCGAGGAGCATAGTCACGCCGACCTCGCCAATGCCTACGTCGCCGGCGCCTCTGGTCTGCCGTTTGCGGTGCTGCGTGCCTATGGCGGCTCCGACCTGCCCAAAGTCAATCCGCTGATCAAGTCGGTCACCTGCCCGTTCACTGGGGAAGTGCTGGCGGCCGTGCCCAGCGTGCGCCCGGACGTCACCGTGATCCACGCGCAGAAGGCCGACCGCAAGGGCAACGTGCTGATCCAGGGCATTCTTGGTGTGCAGAAGGAAGCCGCCCTGGCGGCCAAGCGCTGCATCGTCACCGTCGAAGAGATCGTCGATGATCTCCAGGCGCCGATGAACGCCTGCGTGCTGCCGACCTGGGCCCTGAGCGCGGTGTGCCTGGTGCCGGGTGGCGCGCACCCGTCCTACGCGCATGGCTACTACGAGCGAGACAACCGTTTCTACCAGGCCTGGGACCCGATCGCCCGTGACCGCGAGGCGTTCAGCGCCTGGATCGACACCTACATTCGCGGCACCGCCGACTTCGCCGCCTATCGCGCGAAGATCGCCCAGCAGGAGGCCAACTGATGAGCGCCTACAACACAAACGAAATGATGACCGTCGCCGCGGCCCGTCGGCTGGGCAATGGCAGTGTCTGCTTCGTCGGCATCGGCCTGCCGTCCAAGGCCGCCAACCTGGCCCGCCTGACCCACGCCCCGGAAGTGGTGCTGATCTACGAATCCGGCCCGATCGGCGCAAAGCCTTCGGTGCTGCCGCTGTCCATCGGTGACGGCGAGCTGGCCGAAACTGCCGACACGGTGGTGCCGACTGGCGAGATCTTCCGCTACTGGCTGCAGGGCGGGCGCATCGACGTCGGTTTTCTCGGCGCCGCGCAGGTCGACAAGTACGGCAACATCAACACCACGGTGATCGGTGACTACCACCAGCCCAAGGTGCGCCTGCCAGGTGCCGGCGGCGCGCCGGAGATCGCTGGCAGCGCCAAGCAAGTGCTGATCATCCTCAAGCAGTCGCATCGCACCTTCGTCGACAAGTTGGCTTTCATCACCTCGGTCGGCTTCGGTGAGGGCGGCGAACACCGCCAGCAGTTAGGCCTGCCGGGTGCCGGTCCGGTGGCGATCATCACCGACCTGTGCATCATGGAGCCGGAAGAGGGTACTAACGAATTCGTGGTCACCGCTCTGCATCCGGGTGTGGCCCGCGAGCAGGTGATCGAGAACACCGGTTGGCAGATCCGCTTCGCCGACAACGTGGTCGCCACCGAGGCGCCGCGTGCCGAGGAGCTGGAAGCGCTGCGCGCCCTGGAAGCGCGCACGGCTGCCGCCCATGGTCAGCTGGGAGGTGAGGAATGAGCCGCGAGGTATTCATCTGTGATGCCGTACGAACGCCGATTGGCCGCTTCGGCGGCGCGCTGGCAGCCGTACGCGCTGACGACCTGGCTGCGATCCCATTGCGGGCGCTGCTGGAACGCAACCCGCAGCTCGATCCTGCGGCGATCGAGGAAGTCTTCATGGGCAGCGCCAACCAGGCTGGGGAGGACAATCGCAACGTAGCGCGCATGGCCGCGCTACTCGCCGGCCTCCCGCATACGGTGCCGGGCGTGACCCTCAACCGTCTGTGCGCTTCGGGCATGGATGCCGTGGGCGCCGCGTTTCGCGCCATCGCCTGCGGTGAAATGGAGCTGGCGATGGCCGGCGGCGTCGAGTCCATGTCCCGCGCGCCCTACGTGATGGGCAAGGCCGACACGGCGTTCGGTCGGACCCAGAAGATTGAGGACACCACCATTGGCTGGCGCTTCATCAATCCGAAGATGAAGGAAATGTATGGCGTGGATGCCATGCCGCAGACTGCTGACAACGTCGCCGATGAGTGGCAGATCAGCCGCTCCGATCAGGATGCTTTCGCTCTGCGTAGCCAGCAGCGTGCTGCTGCGGCTCAGCAGGCCCGCTTCTTTGCCGAAGAAATCGTCCCGGTGGTGATCAGAGGCAAGAAGGGCGAAACGGTGGTTGATACTGACGAGCATCCGCGCGGCGATACCAGCGCCGAGGCGCTCGCCAAGCTCAAGCCGGTCAATGGCCCGGACAAGACCGTCACCGCCGGCAACGCCTCGGGCGTCAACGATGGTGCCGCAGCGATGATCCTCGCCAGTGCTGAAGCGGTGCAGAAGTATGGCCTCAAACCCCGCGCCAAGGTGCTCGGCATGGCCAGCGCCGGCGTCGCCCCGCGCGTCATGGGGTATGGCCCGGTGCCGGCGGTGCGCAAGCTGTGTGAGCGCCTGAATATCGCGGTAAGCGATTTCGACGTAGTCGAGCTCAACGAAGCCTTCGCCGCGCAGGGTCTGGCCGTGACTCGCGATCTCGGCCTGCCAGATGGCAGCCCGAAGGTGAACCCCAACGGCGGCGCCATCGCCCTGGGCCATCCGCTTGGCATGAGCGGCGCTCGCCTGGTGCTGACTGCAGTCCATCAGCTGGAGAAAACCGGTGGCCGTCTCGGTCTCGCGACCATGTGTGTCGGTGTAGGGCAGGGGCTGGCGCTGGTAGTGGAGCGGGTCTGACCTGGATCGGGCGCAGACTGCCGTGGCAGCGATCTCGACCGCGACGCATTGCGAGCATGCAGCGGAAAGCGCTTGCGCGGTATCGATCTACGTCGTGCGTCGTGCGTCCTGCCAAGACACGCGCAGAGCGTCGGCAAAGCCGCCCGTGATCGCCAGAATCTCCGAATCAGGCTGTGCTTGATCGAGCACACCGACCGAACATAACGCGAGTGAGTAGAACAATGCCGAGCGTAAAACTGGCTGATGCAAGTCTGAACTATCGATTCGACGGTGCGGATAACGCGCCGGTGCTGGTGCTTTCCAACTCTCTGGGTACCAGCCTGGGCATGTGGGACGAGCAGATTCCCGCATTTTCAGAGCATTTTCGAGTGCTTCGCTACGATACGCGCGGCCACGGCGAGTCGAGCGTCACCACAGGGCCCTACAGTATCGAGCAGCTGGGAAGGGATGTGCTGGCCCTGCTCGACACACTGGGCATCGAGCGCTTTTCCTTCTGCGGCCTTTCCATGGGCGGGCTGATCGGACAGTGGCTCGGAATCCATGCCCGCGACCGGCTGCAACGACTGGTGCTGTGCAATACCGGAGCTAAGATCAGCACCGACGAAGTATGGAACGCCCGCATCGATAGCGTCCTGGCCGGCCGCGAGCAAGCCATGCGCGACATGCGTGATGCATCCATTGCTCGCTGGTTCACAGCGGGCTTCGCCGAGGCGAAGCCAGCGGCTGTGGCACGCATCACCGAGATGATCGCCAGCACCTCACCAGACGGCTACGCCGCCAACTGCGCGGCTGTGCGCGATGCCGACTATCGCGCACAGCTGGGCGCGATCAACGCACCGACACTGGTCATTTGCGGCTCCAAGGACCCGGTGACAACCGTCGAGCATGGCCAGTTCATTCAGTCCAACATCCCCGCCGCCGAACTGGTCGCATTCGAGGCTGCGCATCTCTCGAACGTAGAAGCGGGCGACGCGTTCACACAGCGAGTGCTGGCGTTCCTGCGCGGCTGAGAGCAGTCAGTGGTTGGGCCGACGACGCATGAAACCTCTGGCGGAAGGCGAACCATCTGCAGGTTGCTCAGCCGCAAATGAAAAGGCCCCGCGTAAGCAGGGCCTTGAAGAGTGGAGCGGGCGAAGGGAA
>DNMQ01000452.1 GCA_003488145.1 Pseudomonas sp. | reverse complement strand
GTGACTTCGTAGGTGGTTTCATCCGGATCGTTCGGACCGCGCAGATCCCCGGTCTGGTAATGCCACACCGGCTCCAGCCGCTCGACGTTATGCGGCGTGATCTGTGCCAGCGGCGAGTAGCGCTGGCCCTGCTGGCTGCGTCCGTAGGCGTGCCAGTCGCCGGTCGGCACGGCTTGGTCCATGGCCGGCGCTTCGGCCAAAGGCGGCGGCAGCATGCCCTTGATGTCGTGACTGTCGTGCCCAACGGCGTACACCGCTGCTGCGCCCCAGAGCACGACCGCCAGCATCAGCGGCAGCGCGGCGCCGCCCCAGGCGCGAAAACCGAAGTGCTGCCAGCCCAGTCGCTGCGCGATCCAGGGCGTTAGCAGCCATAACCCGAGCGGCGCGATGATGCTGCCGCGCGGCGCCAGCTGCCACCAGTCCAGTCCCACTTCGTACAGCGCCCAACCGAGCGCCCCGAGCATCAGCAGCGCGTAAACCCACAGCGCCGCGCGGCGGCGCATCAGCAGCAGGGCCCCGGTCAGCAGAAACCCTGCCGCGACGATGGCGAAATACCAGGTACCGCCAAGGCTGACGACCTTCGCTCCCCCTGCACCGAGCGCGAGCCCGACGATGATGCAGAACACTCCGCTGATGACCACAGCCACGGCCTGTCTCCCTCGATCTTGTTATTCAAATCACCACACTGCGACGGCCAGCAGGGCTGGCCATCATGAGAGTGGGACAGGCGACGAGCGGGAATGCTCCGTGCACAGGAGCGATTGGCGCAACGTGACTTGGCAAGACGGGGCCGGCAGCCCCGCCAGGCGAGACTTACTGGGTGTCCAGGCCAACCTGAAGCAACTTGCCATTGCCCGCATCGGTCACCACATAGAGGTAACCGTCGGGCCCGACGCGAACGTCGCGGATGCGCGCGCCGAGGTCCTTGAGCAGGCGCTCTTCCCCAACCACGCGGTCGCCATCGAGCTGCAGACGTATCAGCGACTGATCCACCAGCGCTCCGATGAACAGACTGCGCTGCCAGTCGGGAAAGCGCTCGGCATCGTAGAACGCCATCCCACTGACGCCCGGCGATTTTTTCCAGACGTGGTGCGGCGGCTCGGTGCCCTCGACGGTTTCGCCTTCGGCTTCAGGAATCGGCAGCATGCTGTAGTTGATGCCGTGGGTTGCCAGCGGCCAGCCGTAGTTCTTGCCGGCCTGGGGAATGTTGACCTCGTCACCGCCGCGCGGCCCATGTTCGTGGGTCCAGAGCACGCCGCTCCAGGGGTTGAGTGCGGCGCCCTGCTGGTTGCGATGGCCGTAGGACCAGATTTCCGGCCGCACGCCGTCCTGGCCGACGAAGGGGTTGTCCTCCGGCACACTGCCGTCCAGGCCGATGCGCACCACCTTGCCCTGATGCTTGTCGAGGTCCTGCGAGGTCGGCCGCTGATTGTTTTCGCCGAGCGCGACGAACAGGTGTCCCTTGCCATCGAACACCAGCCGCGAGCCGAAGTGCACCCCGGTGGAGAGCTTCGGCAGCTGACGGAAGATAACCTCGAAGTTCTCCAGCCGTGTGTCATCGTCACTCAGCCGGCCACGACCGACCGCCGTTCCAGCCTTGCCCTGCTCACCGGCTTCGGCATAGGTCAGGTAGACCAGGCGGTCCTTATCGAAGTCCGGCGACAATCGCACGTCGAGCAAACCACCCTGGGAGCGGGCGAAGACCTCCGGCACGCCAGCAAGCGGCTCGGAGAGGCTGCCGTCCAGGCCGATCACGCGCAGGCGGCCAGGCCGTTCGGTCACCAGCATGCGCTTGCCGTCCGGCAGGAAGGCCAGTGCCCAGGCGTTTTCAAGGCCGCTGGCGATCTCCTTGACCGTTACCGGCCCAGCCTCGCTGGAATGACGTTCAGTTTCGGCGACAGCCTGCAGCGAAGCGGCGATGGCAAAACCACAGAGCGTGGCGCGAATGGCATGGCGCAGCATGGTCTTCCTCTCAGGTGATGATCCGGCGTCGAGAAACTCGCTTTCGCGGCTAATTGAAGACCAGGCGGCTCGCTGAGTGGTTGCAAAAACGCTTCAAGAAATGACGGCCTGCAAAAACCTGAACAAATTTTGATCAAATCTGTATAATGCCCGGTTCGACTGATTAAAGGAAAAGCGATCCATGGCCACGAAAACCACCAGCGCCAAGCGCAAGCCCGAACCCGCCACCGAAACCAGCCAGTCCCTCGCTGCGCAAATGGCCGCTTTCATCAAGGCCGGCGGCGAAGTCCAGACCATCCCCAACGGTGTGAGTGGCCAGACCAACGGTCCTTCCCGCCAGATCACCATCAGCAAGAAGTGATCTGAACCGCCTTCGGCGAGCCGGCTTTATCATGGCTCGCCGCGTTCTACCCCCTCCTTTCTCGTCTCCGAGCGCACCATGACCGACCCCGTACGCCTTGCCAAACGCCTCGCCGAGCAACTCGGCTGTTCCCGGCGCGAGGCCGAGCTGTATATCGAGGGTGGTTGGGTAACGGTCGACGGAGAACTGGTCGAAGCGCCTTTCATCAAGGTGCGACCTGAACAGCGTGTCGAACTGCAGGCCGGCGCTACCGCGAAGGAAATCACGCCTGTGACGCTGCTGCTGCACAAACCGGCCGGGCAGGTGATCGATGCCGACGTCGACAGCACCCGCCGCGTACTGCAGGCCAGCGAGCACTGGAGCGACGACCCCAGCCGCAACGAAGCCCTGCAGCGCCATCTGCTCCAGCAGAACCTGTTGCTGCCACTGGACGCCGACGCCAGCGGGCTGACCGTCTTCAGCCAGCAACGCGAAGTGATCCGCCTGCTCACCAGCACGCGCGACAAGCTGGAGCAGGAATACGTCGTCGAAGTGAGCGGAGAAGCAGAAGAAAACGGGCTGGCCCTGCTCGCCAAGGGCATTGGCCACCGCGGCAAGATCCTGCCCAAGGCCAAGGTCAGCTGGCAGAGCGAAAACCGTCTGCGCCTGGTGATCAAGGAACCCGCGCCCGGCGAAGTCCGCCTGCTCTGCGAAGCCATCGGGCTGACGGTGCTGGCCTGCAAACGCATTCGCATCGGCCGCCTGTCCATGGCCAAACTACCGGCCGGCCAGTGGCGTTTTGTCGGCGAACACGAGCGCTTCTGACCCCGCACCCGCACGCCATCGCCAGCACCGGCTGGCGGAGCACGCTTGCTTTACCTGCCCTGCTGAATCAGTCTTGAGCGGCAATTCGCCACGATGACGCTCTCACTCAAGACGGGACCGCGATGCAGAAACTGATGCTCCTGCTGCTGACCGTTTTCCCGCTGAGCATCCTGGCTGCCGAGCCTGTCGCCGTATGGGCTTACCAACCCTCGCCTCCCTTTGTCTCCGGGCAGAACCCCGGGCTCTCCGAAGCGCTGGTGCAGTTGCTCAACGAGCATCCGACCAACCAGGACCGCTATCACTTCCAGCTGACCCAGTTGCCGCGCAAACGTCTCGATGCACGCCTCGAGGACAAGGAGCCCGGCATCCTCCTATGGGCCACGCCGGAGTTCTTCCCCGAGCGCCTCACCGCCGGCGCCAGCTGGACTCGGCCTCTGCTGTGCGACATCCAGGACTTCGTGTCCCACAACGACAAGCCGGTCGACTATGACGGCCCGAAATCGCTGCACGGACTGCGTCTGGGCGGCGTGCTCGGGCATCTCTACCGGGCGCTGGAAGGCGACATCGACAAGGGCCTGATCCAGCGCGAAGACATGCACAACGATCTGCAGAACCTGAACAAGCTGCTCAACCAGCGCATCGATGTCGCGTTGATGCCGCGCTCCTCACGGCTGTTCTTCAGCCTGACAGAGGTGCCGGACGCACCGCTGCATGTTTCGCCACGCCCGCTCTATGTCTTCGACCGGCATGTGCTCATGACCGCCAGCCTGCCAGCCGAAACCACGCAGTTCGTGCATCAGCTCATCGCCGATCTGCCGCACAGCGCGCGCTGGCAGACCCTGCTCAGGCGCTACGGCCTGCAAGAGATGAGCGCGCCCTGTCCCAATTATTGAGCGAACGTAAGCGCCACTGGCGAATCGAAGCTGGCACGGCTCATACTGGCGAAAAGAGAACGGAGTACCAATTCAGCCATGAAAAAGGCACTGCTGGTCAGCCTGCTATTGACCCTCGGCGGCTGCGCCACTCAATCCTGCGACCGCGTCTGGAACGACCAATGTCGTGCCGAACGGCTGCTGTACCAGAATGACCTGATGCAGGCGAAGATTCTGATTTCGATCGGCGACGAAGACAGCTACGAGCTTGCCCAGGCGCTGCTTGATCGCAGTGCGAAGCTGGATCGGCGCGGCGAGACTGAGTTCTATCAGGCCCTGCTGCTGATTCGCCAAGGCCCGGAGCCATCGGAAGTGCTCGACCTGTTGGAGAAGGCCAAGCGCAAGGGCCACCCCCATGCGGTGGCGCTGCTCTACAAGATCTATCACGAGCCGTACCTGCTCAACGAAGCAGACGAGGGTCGCGCGGAACGCTACCGCGACGCCTACGGCGAGCTGGATGTCGCGCGCAGCGGCTATCCATCCTTCGATAAATCACTGGAACTGGTGAATCAGCTGGTCGCTCCGCCACCGCCATCGGTCCCGTATCAGGCGCCCTGCCCGCAGCACTGCCTGGAACAGTCCCGCTAGTTACGGGCCCAGGCGCCCGGGATTACCGTTTCAGGGCGCCGGGGTCTGCGAGATCCGCGGCTCCTCGTCGCCATCGGCCACTGCACGCGCTTCCTGTTCGGTGGCGTAGGGGCCACCGACGATGGTGCCGTTCAGCTCCACTACCCAGCACACGACCCAGGTCGGGCGCCAGGCCTTGGGTACGTCTTCGCCGCTGAGGTGCTTGATCTGAGAGGTCATGGCTTTTCTCCACTGCTGCTGGGTAAGTCGGCCGTCCCATATCGTCGGAACGACTCCATGTAGGGAAGACCACAGGCCAGCCGCCTTTGCTCGCCGGCACCGACGAAACGGTCCGCCAGCCGAACCCCCGGTGCTGCCGTGGCTCTACAGAACAGCCGCCGACGCTCGAGGAAAGACGATGCGCCCCATTGCCAGCCTGCTCCTGCTGACCCTGCTCTGCGCCACGCTGTTGAACGGCTGCAGCCGCGCCACCCTGGTCTATCGCAACCTCGACATGGTCGTGCCCTGGACGCTCAACGACTATCTCGACCTCGATCACCGTCAGAAGGACGAGCTGCGCGAACGCCTGCGCGAGCACCTGGCCTGGCACTGCAGCACGCAATTGCCGGAACTGCTGGCCAACCTCGAACAGCTTGAGCGTGAAACTGCTGGCGGCCAGCTCGATCGCCGCGATCTTGAACCACAGTACCGCGACGTCCGCGACGCCATGCACAGCGTTGCCGTGGAGATCACCCCCACCGCAACGGACCTGCTGCGTGCCCTGAGCGACAAGCAGGTCGCCGAACTGCGCAGCGCGCTGGAGCAAAACCGAGAGGAGTACCGGGAGAAATACCTGGCTCCGCCGCTGGACCGGCAGATTCGCGAGCGCGCCGAGCGCATGCAGGAGCGCCTGCAGTACTGGCTCGGCCAGTTGAACGCGGCCCAGCGTCAACGTGTGCTGCTCTGGTCTCACGCCCTGAACGAGCAGAACAGCCGCTGGCTGAGCAACCGCGAGCGCTGGCAAGAGCTGCTGTTGGCCGCGGTCGAGCAGCGCCACCGCGACGATTTCGATGACCGCATCGCGCAGCTGCTGCAGGAGCGCGAGGCGTTGCTGAGTACGAACGATCAGGCCGCGTTGCAACGTGCCGAGCAGGCCGGATTGGACCTGGTGGCCGACCTCTATAGCCTCGCCGACGAAGGGCAGCGGACACACCTCAGCGGGCGCCTGGCGCAGCTGCGCACCGACTTCAGCGACCTGAAATGCCTGGCGCCGACAGCCTGATCCCTGGTGCCTGGGCGGTGAGTGGAATGAGGCTAGTTCGGATGAACATGGCTGCAAAACAAGGCGCTGCGACGGGTCCTGGCGGGCCATGGCAAGGAGCAGCAACACAGCATCGGGGCCATGGGCGCCGAAATACCAACTGAACGTACCAAACGGGCTACTAGCTGCTCAGCGTCTGGCTGGCGTCAGCAGGCGGCGCGCCTCGCGCTGGGCATCCTCGTCCAGTTCGACCAGCCATTGCGGCTTGCCCGCCGCCAGCACAGCCACCGGCAGCCCGTCGCGAAACAGGATCCGGTTAGCCGCCAGGGCAGGCACCCTGGAGCCCGGTAACAGGGTGCCGAGCTGATTGATCGGATCGACCGCGGACACCGCCAGCATCTCGCCGGGCAGCGGCCGCTTGCGCACCTCGCGCAGCAAGCCAAGCGCCTCCGGCAGGGCGAACTGCTCGCCCGCCACCGCCGCGACAAAGCGTCCGCCGCGAATCTCGCCACGGGCTTCCAGCCGATGGTAGACCCGCAACAGGTCGCGCCAGGGCGGCAACCAGTCCGCTTCACGCGCAAGCAGGCGCCAGCACACCACGCCGTAACGGCGCAGCAGCACACGGGCAATGTGCTCCAGCGCCTCTGCATCGAACGCCGGTGTTCTTGCCTCCTCTTCGCCCGCTCCAGACTTGCGCACCAGTGCCCAGCGGCCGGCGTCGTCCATCCCGCCGATAAAGGCACCACCACGGCTTCGTCGGGCCGTACGCGAGCGCTTGCTCGCCGGCGCCAGCAATGCGCGCAGACCGGCGAAGCTGTCGGCGTTTACCAAGCCCACCGCCACCAGCTCGCCAAGGGCATCCTCCAGTTCGCTGCGCAGCAGATGCGCGTCGTGCTGCAGCTCATCGAAGAACAGCGCGCCCTGGGCGTTCAGGCATTCGAGCACCCGCTGTGCCCGTGAAGACAGCTCCGGCGCCGGCGCGTCGCTGGCCAGTGCATACCAAGTCGGTAACTGGCGCCGCGGCAGCAGCACGATCGGCGTGCCGCGCACCGGCCCGCCGCTAGCCCTGAGTCGCCCGGCCAGCCGCGTCCAGACAATACGGCCGGAGCGGCACAGCTCGTCCAGCCAGGTGCCGCCATAATCCTTCAGGCGCGCCGGCAAGAGATCGGCTTCCCACGCTGCGGCCGCGGCCTGAAAGCCCTCCAGCTGTTCGACAACCGTGGGCAGCGCCTCGCGCCCCTGCATGCGCGTGGTCGCGGACAGATGCTGCCAGTCAGCAAGAAAGCGCATGAAATCGACACGTTCGACCGGCTCGACCTCCCGCCGCAGGCGCTTGACCGTGTAGCGATGGATACGCGCCAGCAGATGCCGCTCGCACCACTCCTCCTCCACTGCGCCAGCGCTGAAACGCCCGCGCATCACGTAACCCTGACTTTCCAGACGGACCAGCGCCGCCGCGACGGCAGAGGCCGGTAACGCCAGCGGCCGCGCGATCAACGCCACCGGCAGCGGGCCGAAGCCGCTCAGCCGCGCACGAATCAGTTCGACCAGTGCCGCCTCTTCCTCGATTGGCTGATCGTAGCCGCCGGGCGCCTGCAGACGCGGCTGGAAAGGGGCCTGCGGATAGACCGCGCGCAGCAGCATCAGGCGCTCGAGCGGCAACCAGAGGACGCGGTCGTGCGCCACCTGCATGCGCGTCGCGCGGCCAGTACGGGCCAGTTCGGCCAGCCATTCGCTCCATTGCGGCTGTGCGGCGGTCTCGGCTTCGGCAATGCAACCGAGCGCGGTCAGCGCCTCGTGCAACTCGTCGGCACTGCGCGCCTCGGGCCAGGCCTCCTCACACACGGCGGCGATCGCTTCCGGGTCCAGCGCGCCCAGATCGTCAGCCGACTCCGGATCGCTCCAGCGCCGCGCGAGCACCGCCTGGGTGCGGCGCTCTTCCAGCGGCGCATCGTCGAGAAAGGCGTAAGGGCGCGCGCCGAGAATCTCCATGGCCAGCGGCGACGGCGCGGGCAGATCACGCGCCAGCAGTTCGACCTCGCCGCCCTCCATGCGCCGCAACAGCGCGAGCCAGCCTTCGCTATCCATGGCCTCGTGCAGGCAGTCATCGAGCGTCTGGCGTACAAGCGGATGATCGGGAATCTCGCGCTCGCCGATGATGTTTTCCAGGCAGGCAACCTGGTCGGGAAAGACCGTGGCCAGCAGATCGTCGCTCTTCATTCGCTGTAGCTGCGGCGCGACCTTGCGTCCGCCGGCCATGCGCGGCAACGCCAGTGCCGTGGTGGCGATCCAGCGCCAGCGCACGCCGAACAGCGGCGCATCCAGCAGTGCCTGGATCAGCACCTGCTCGGCGCTGGCCGAATGCAGGTAGCGCCAGACTTCCGCCAGCGGAAAGCTGTGACTGGTGGACAGCGAAAGAATGATGGCGTCCTCGGTGGCCGCCGCCTGCAGTTCGAAGTTGAAGGTGCGGCAGAAGCGCTTGCGCAGTGCCAGCCCCCAGGCGCGATTGATGCGGCTGCCATAGGGCGAGTGAATGACCAGCTGGGTGCCGCCGGATTCGTCGAAGAAGCGCTCCATCACCAGCCGCTGCTGAGTCGGCAAGGCGCCAAGTGCGGAGCGGGCACGAGCCAGGTATTCGACGATCTGTCGCGCGGCGGTTTCCGCCAGGCCAAGGGTGCCGGTAAGCCAATCGATGGCGGGCGACAGGTCCACCCTGCCCACCACCGCCCCCTCAGCCAACCGCCGATCAATCTCGTCACGCAGCCGCGCCACGGCAAAGGACAGCTCGTCGCTGCGCCCTGGCGCCTCGCCCAGCCAGAAGGGAATGCTCGGCGGCATGCCATGGGCGTCCTCGACACGCACCCGCCCGGACTCGATCTTGAGAATGCGATACGAGGTGTTGCCCAGCTGGAACACATCGCCGGCCAGGCTCTCCACCGCGAAGTCTTCATTGACCGTGCCGATGTTCAGCCCCTGCGGTTCCAACAGCACGGCATAGTCGGCGTTATCGGCAATGGTGCCACCGGAGGTCAGTGCGGTCAGCCGACCGCCGCGTCGGCCGCGCAGGCTGCGCGTTGCGAGATCACGGTGCAGATAGGCGCCGCGGGTTCCGTGGCGGGTGGTGTAGCCCTCGGCGAGCATCCGCAGCAGTGCCTGAAAGGTCGCGTCGTCGACCGTGGCATAGGGCATCGCGCGGCGGAACAGCTGGAGCAACGTTTCCTCCTCCCATTCCCGACAGGCCACCTCCGCGACGATCTGCTGCGCCAGCACGTCTAGCGGCGCGTCCGGGATCTTCAGCGTGTCCAGCTCGCCACGACGCACGGCGTCGAGTAGCGCGGCGCATTCGATGAGGTCGTCGCGGGAGCTGGGAAACAGCCGGCCCTTGGACACGCCGGCGACCTGGTGCCCGGCCCGCCCGACCCGCTGCAGGAAAGCCGAAATCGAGCGTGGCGAGCCGAGCTGGCAGACCAGTTCGACATCACCGATGTCGATGCCCAGCTCCAGCGAGGCAGTCGCGACCAGTACCCGCAACTCGCCGCGCTTGAGCTTCTGCTCGGCGCTCAGCCGCTGTTCGCGGGCCAGGCTGCCGTGATGCGCAGCGACCACCTCTGCCCCCAGCCGCTCGGCCAGATGCCGGGTGGTGCGCTCGGCCATGCGCCGCGTGTTGACGAACACCAGCGTAGTGCGATGCTCGCCAGCCAGTGCCGCGAGGCGGTCGTAGACCATCGCCCAGGCGTCGTTGCTCATCACCGCTTCCAGCGGCACCGACGGCACTTCCAGCGCCAGGTCGCGGGCCCGGCCATGGCCGATGTCGACGATCTCGCACGATCGCTCGACGCCGACCAGAAAGCGCGCCACCTCATCGATCGGTTTCTGCGTCGCCGACAGGCCGACCCGCACCAGCGGCCGATTGCAGAGCGCTTCCAGTCGCTCCAGCGACAGCGCCAGATGGCTGCCACGCTTGTTGCCGGCGATGGCGTGAATCTCGTCGACGATCACGCTCTGCACATCGGCGAGCATTTCGCGCCCAGATGCCGAGCCGAGCAGCACATAGAGCGATTCCGGCGTGGTGACGAGGATATGCGGCACGCGCTTGCGCATGGCGTTGCGCTCGGCCTGCGGCGTGTCGCCGGTACGCACCGCGGTGCGGATTTCCAGCGCAGGTAGCCCCAGACGCGCCAGCTCCGCGGTGATCCCGGCGAGCGGCTTCTCCAGGTTGATATGGATGTCGTTGGACAAGGCCTTCAGTGGCGAGACATAGAGCACGCGCGTCGCGTCGGCCAGGCCCCCCTCGGCCAGCCCCTGCTGCACCAGACCGTCGATGGCGGCGAGAAAGGCGGTCAGCGTCTTGCCCGAGCCTGTAGGTGCGGCCACCAGGGTCGAACGACCGGCTCGGATCAGCGGCCAGGCAGCCGCCTGGGCCGGCGTCGGTGCGGGGAAACTGCGGGAAAACCAGCCCGCCACGGCGGGGTGGAAACGGCCAAGCGGATCGACGGATGACGTGGTCATGCCGATGAATATGGTGGCGCCCCGGCCTTTGCACAAGCGACAGCCGGTCGACGGTCGGGAAACGGCCATGGGATATGGCGGTCAACTTGATACATCCGCAACGCAACGGAGATGACCATGACCACCACCCCGCTCAGCCTCGACAACGCCATGCAACTGGCCTCGGAAGCCTTCCTGCCCTGTGGTTGCGTGACCAGCGCCAACCCTGAGGACGACAGCTTCGGCTTCACCGTGATGAACGGCAGCGGCGAGGAGATCACCCGCGTGGCGCAGGTGCGCGACTACGC
>DNMQ01000493.1 GCA_003488145.1 Pseudomonas sp. | reverse complement strand
GAGTACTTCGCTGGCGAAGCTGCTCTGAAGGCAAGCGGTAAAGACAACACCATGAACCAGTTCCACTAAGAACAGGTTCGCAGCCGCCCCGGCTGCGGTGTGAAAAAAGCCCTGGCGTGAGCCGGGGCTTTTTTTTGCGACGGATTGAGTGGTGCACGGTTACGCTTCGTCGGTCAGCGCTCCACTGTCATTCTCTTGTCGCATACGAACCTTAGCGTCATGGCTCCGACAACAATCGTTATGGAGCTGCGCCGTGATTACTGAGAACAACGACATTCTGTTCGGCAACGGGGACGAGTTGCCCAGTAACCATTCGACGAATCCGCATATCCAGGATGTGATTTCCCTTGGCCGACGTAAAGTGCTCGCGGGTGGCGCAGCCATGGGTGCCCTGGCCTTTCTTGGCGCATCCCTTCCCGGCCTCGCGCAAGCGGCGGAGCCAATGTCCCGCGGGATCAAGGATGTTCCGTTCAAACGTCGTACCCGCCTGCCGTTCGTGCCGGTGGCCGTTACCCGTGCCGACACCATAACCGTGCCGTCAGGCTATACCGCCACCACCTTCATCCCTTGGGGCACGCCGATTACCGGGCGCTATCCGGCCTGGCTGGAAGATGCCAGCAACACGGCTGAAGATCAGGCCCAACAGGTCGGCATGCACCACGACGGAATGCACTTCTTCCCCATGAACGCGAAGCTGGGCGGACGGCAGAGCGACCACGGCTTGCTGGTTCTCAATCACGAGTACATCGATGCACCCCTGCTCCACCGCAACGGTCCGACCGTAGTGGATGGCAAGCGCGTCAACGTCGACGAAGTCCGCAAGGAGATCAACGCACACGGTGTATCGGTAGTTGAAATACGCCGAGGTCCACGCGGCGAGTGGTCCGTGCTGCCGACGGCGCGAAACCGCCGCATCACCGGCGCGACACCGATGCGAATCGAGGGCCCGGCCCGCGGCCACGCGTTGATGCGTACCCGCTACAGCCCGAGCGGCACCTCGGCCCGCGGCACCCTCAACAACTGCGCCAATGGATTCACGCCGTGGGGAACCTACCTCACTTGCGAGGAAAACTGGGCCGGCTATTTCGCCACTGCCGACGCCGAGCTTCCGCGTGAGCTCAGCCGCTACGGCGTCCGGGGAGCCGGACGCTATGGATGGGAAACCGTGGCAGGCGATGAATTCGAGCGCTTCAATGCAACCCGCATCGCGGCTACTGCCCAAGGCGATTACCGCAACGAGCCAAACACCTTTGGCTGGGTGGTGGAAATCGATCCGTTCGATCCCCATTCGACTCCAATCAAGCACACAGCGCTCGGCCGTTTCGCCCATGAAGGCTTGGTGTTCGCGCCGGTCAAGCCAGGCCGCCCTGTCGTCTGCTATTCAGGCGACGACTCGCAGAACGAGTACATCTACAAGTACGTCAGCCGCGACAAATATCGGCCTCAGCGCAGCGACGGGCGCCTGCTGGACGATGGCGTCCTCTACGTGGCGCGTTTCAACCCGGATGGCAGTGGCGACTGGCTCGCGCTGGATCATGCCAACCCAGCGTTTCAGCGCGCCTGCAAGGCCGCTGGCGTTCGGTTCGCCGATCAGGGAGAGGTGCTGATCAATACCCGCCTGGCCGCCGATATCGTTGGTGCAACGAAAATGGATCGCCCGGAATGGGGTGCGGTACATCCTGACACGGGTGAGGTGTATTTCACGCTCACGAACAATAGCGGTCGCCAGCAGTCCGATGCGGCCAACCCGCGTTCACCGAATGCGTTCGGCCATATCATTCGCTGGCGCGAAGCGAGCCGGGATTTTGCCGGTACCCGATTCACCTGGGATATTTACCTGCTCGCCGGTCCCGAGGAAAACAGCCGGAGCCCGAAAGGCCGTGCGCTGGACGCCACGAATATCCTGGCCAGCCCCGATGGATTGTGGTTCGACGATGAAGGGCGCCTGTGGATCCAGACCGACATGAGCGGCAGTCAGTTGAGCTCCGGTCCGTTTGGCAACAACCAGATGCTGGTTTCCGACCCGAGAACAGGTGAAACCAAGCGTTTCCTGGTCGGCCCGCTGGGTGCCGAGGTGACAGGAATCACGGCAACGCCTGACTTCCGCACGCTCTTCGTGAACATTCAGCATCCGGGTGAGGGTTCGACCTCGACGAACTACACGAGCACCTGGCCAGACGGCGCCGGTCGGCGTCCCCGCTCGGCCACCGTCATCATCACTCGTGAAGATGGTAAGCGCCTGATGTAAACGCCAAGGGGCCTGGCGAGCGCCAGGCCCTCCCCCGTGTCGGCAATCATTGGCCCGGCGGGGGCTCTTCAGGCGAAGTGAACAGCCCCCATGTGGATATGAACAAAGCCGCCACCAGCGGACCGATCACGAACCCGTTCAAACCGAAAAGCGCTAGACCGCCCAGCGTCGAGATCAGCACGACGTAATCGGGCATCTTGGTGTCTTTGCCCACCAGGATGGGCCTGAGAATGTTGTCCACCAGGCCGATCACCAGCACGCCATAGAGTGTGAGAATCACCCCCTGCCAGATCGCCCCGGTCATCAGAAAGTAGATGGCGACGGGCGTCCAGATCAGTCCGGCCCCCACCGCGGGGAGCAACGACAGAAACGCCATCAACACACCCCAAAGCAGCGCGCCGGATATGCCGAGTACGGCGAAGATGATTCCGCCCAGAGCCCCCTGAGTGACGGCGACCACAATGTTGCCCTTCACCGTCGCACGTACCACACGGGTGAACTTGTTGAAAAGGCGCCTTTTCTGGGCATCGCTGAGCGGAATGGCCTTTCTGATCCGTGCCACCAGCTCTCGACCGTCCCGGATGAAAAAGAACAGCAGATACAACATCACGAAGAAGCTGATCAGGAACTGAAACGTCCCCTGACCGAAGCTGAACGCCTTGGTGGCGAGAAACTGACTGCCCTCGAGCGCACCCGATGCCAGCCGCTCCCGCATGGAGTCCAGATCGCCGAAGCCGAAGCGCTGAAGCTGCAG
>DNMQ01000218.1 GCA_003488145.1 Pseudomonas sp. | reverse complement strand
CGAGCCGAAGCCCGGTCGCCTTAAACTGGCCGACCGGGCTTCGGTGTTTGAGCTTCTATGATTCCTGACCTTCACGGATTCGGTCCGGCCCTGCTCGCCGGCACCTGGATGACCATCCAACTGGCCCTCGCCTCCCTGGCGCTGGGGCTGGTGCTCGGTCTGCTCGGCGCCCTCGCCAAGACCTCGCCCTACAGCGCGCTGCGCTGGCTCGGCGGCACCTATTCGACGATTGTGCGCGGCGTACCCGAACTGCTCTGGGTACTGCTGATCTACTTCGGCACCATCAGCCTGATTCGCGGCATCGGCGAGCTGTTCGGCATCGAGAACCTGGCCCTCAGCCCGTTCGCCGCCGGCACCATCGCCCTTGGTTTGTGCTTCGGCGCCTACGCCACCGAAGTTTTCCGCGGGGCGCTGCTGGCCATTCCCAAGGGACACCGTGAGGCTGGCCTGGCCCTGGGGCTGGGCAAACGGCGGATCTTCACGCGGCTGATCCTGCCGCAGATGTGGCGCCTGGCGCTGCCGGGGCTGGGCAATCTGTTCATGATCCTGATGAAGGACACGGCACTGGTATCCGTCATCGGCCTGGAAGAGATCATGCGCCGCTCGCAGATCGCCGTGACCGCCAGCAAGGAGCCTTTCACCTTCTTCCTGGTCGCCGCCTTCATCTACCTGTGCCTGACCATCGTCGCCATGATCGGCATGCATTTTCTTGAAAAACGTGCCGGCCGCGGCTTCGTGCGGAGCGCAGCATGACCTGGGAAATCTTCATCAAGTGGCTGCCGAGCTTCATCGAAGGCGCCTGGCTGACGCTGCAACTGGTCGGCGTTTCGGTCGTCGCCGGGCTGATCCTCGCCGTGCCGCTGGGCATTGCCCGCTCCTCCCGCCTGCTGGCCATACGCGCGCTGCCCTATGGCTACATTTTCTTCTTCCGCGGTACGCCGCTGCTGGTGCAACTGTTCCTGGTCTACTACGGCATGGCGCAGTTCGAGGTGGTGCGCCAAAGCGCGCTCTGGCCGTACCTGCGTGACCCGTACTGGTGCGCGATCATCACCATGACCCTGCACACCGCCGCCTATATTGCCGAGATCATCCGCGGAGCGATCCAGAACGTGCCGCCGGGTGAAGTCGAAGCCGCACGGGCGCTGGGCATGTCACGCGCCCAGGCGCTGCTGCACATCATCCTGCCGCGCGCGACGCGCATCGGCCTGCCGGCCTACAGCAACGAAGTGATCCTGATGCTCAAGGCCAGCGCCCTGGCCAGCACCATCACGCTGCTGGAACTGACCGGCATGGCGCGCAAGATCGCCGCCCGCACCTACCTGCACGAGGAAATGTTCCTCACCGCCGGCCTGATCTANNACCTGTAGGGTGGATCGCGCATCGGCGATCCACCATGGCGATCCACCGAGTGGCCCCTATCGAACGGAGCCACGGGATGTAATAAGCAACATCCACCCCATGCCCCGGAGGCGGATGAAATCCCGCCTTGCGACCGTTGTCAGACGCAAACCCGAGCCCATCACGAGATTGCCCATGCCTGTCGATATCCAACGCATCGAAATGGACCAACTCGCCGTCTGGCGAGTCCGCCGCGGCGAGGACGAACTGCTGATCGCCGAACAGGGCGCGCAGATCCTCAGCTATCGCCAGGGCGACGCACCACCGATCATCTGGCTCAGCGAAGAGGCAGCCTTCCAGCAGGGTCAGTCGGTACGCGGCGGCGTGCCGATCTGCTGGCCGTGGTTCGGCGACCTGGCGCGCAATCCGCAGGCCGTGCAAGCGAGCTACCACGGCGAACAACCCGCACCTTTCCATGGCCTGGTACGCACGCTGCCCTGGCAGTTGCGCGAACAGCGCAGCGATGGCGATGCGGCTATTCTCGAGTTCGACTGTCCGCAGGCGCTCGGCGCGTTGCCGGGCTGGCCGCATCGGGTCGAACTGACGTTGCGGATTCGCCTCGCCGATGATCTCCAGCTCAGCCTCAGCAGCCGCAACTACGGTGACGAAAGCGTTGCCATCAGCCAGGCGCTCCACACCTACTTCGCCATCAGCGACATCCATCAGGTGCGTGTGGAGGGCGTCGCCGGCTGCCCCTACATCGATACCCTGCACAACTGGGAAGAACACCAACAACAGGGCGACCTGCATTTCAGCGGCGAAACCGACCGTGTCTACCAGCAGCTGCCGGCTACCTTGAATCTTGTCGATCCGGCGTGGCAGCGGCGCATCCGACTGACCACCAGCGGTTCGATGTCCGCCGTGTTGTGGAATCCGTGGATCGATAAGGCACGGCGCCTGACGAGCTTCGCCGACGATGCCTGGCAGCGGATGCTGTGCATCGAGACGGCCAATGTGCTGGACGACGCGGTGGTGCTCCAGCCGGGTCAGCGCCACACCCTGACTGTGTCCATATCGGCAACTTCCAGCGACCTATAACATATATCGACCTCGATTCTGTGACCGGGTAGAAAGTTGCACGTAAGTATTCTCTTACAAGCAACCAGCATATTTCTTACGAAGTAAGTTGCTATACAAAGGCACCTTAATCCCCCGTTTTGAATTAGTTCCGTCACCAGCTGGTTAATATTCCCAGCTGCAACGGAGATCACACTTCTCGCCTTGAACGACACATACCCCCCGTCTAGGATGCCCACCCCATAAGGCCCTGTGCAATTTGTTGCGCAAGAACGGTGTGCAAGAAGTTGCGCACCCCTTTTCTCGAAAACATTCCGCTTTTGATATTGGCGGCATGTTTCAAAGTTCACGGATCGAACTTGAGCGTCACGGAAGACCCAATGCACGCCAGCGCACTCAGCAAGCATTATCTCGAACTTGCCAGAAAGCCGGTCAATGACAGCAATTTTGCTGGCGACGATATTCGCTACAGCAGCGAATTCGAATTGCTCGAGGCTGAACTTGCCAAGGCCGGGGCACTGCACCAGACCACCGGCATCGACTGGCAGAAGGTCCGCGAAGGCAGCGAAGTGCTGCTCGCGTCGCTGTCCAAGGACCTGCGTGCTGCAGCCTGGCTCACATGGAGCCTGTTCCAACGCGAATCCTTCGCTGGGCTGCAGGCTGGCCTGAGCCTGCTGCAATACCTGTGCAGCAATCACTGGGACGAGCTGCACCCACGCAAGCCACGCACCCGCGCCGCCGCGATCAACTGGTTGCTGCCGCGCCTGGAGCAGACCTTTTCCGAAGACGTGCCGGTTGGCGAACAGCTGCCACTGTTTCGCAGCCTCGCCGAGCAATTGCATGCGCTGGAGCAGTGCCTGTCCGGCCATCTGGGCGAAGACGCACCGCTGCTGCTGCCGCTGTGCCGCCAGCTCGACGGCATGGTCAA
>DNMQ01000109.1 GCA_003488145.1 Pseudomonas sp. | reverse complement strand
AGGTTTGCCGACGGCATGTCCTCGACCAGTGCATCGACTTTGCCCAAGTGGCGATAGAGCAGGCCCAGTTCGGTGGGCCACGGCAACTTGTTGCGCAGGTACTTGGCCGGTTCCGCCAGCTGTTGCAGCAAGGGACGCTGCAGGGCGCGGCGATGCTGCCACTCGGCCTCGGCCTGGGTCGGGAAGCGCCCTTCCTTGACCACTCCAGCCTCTTCCACCAGTGCCGGGTAGACGGTCATCGACAGCCCGGCCATCTTCGCCTGGGCCTTTTCTGCGACCTGGGCAAAACCCTTGGCTTCGACCGGCTTCTGTTCGGCCTTCTGCTGCTGCGGCGCCAGGGCGGCCTGGCTGGCCTCGGCGAAGCGCGCGTGGAGTTCAGCCAGATCACGCCCCTCACCGAGGAACTTGCCGCGGGCGTCGACCACCTCGATGTTCATCTTCAGATGGCTTTCCAGACCGGCTGCCGCCTCGGCCCAGGCGTCGTCCGATACGCGTGCACCAGTCATGCGCAGCAGTTCACGGCCCAGCGCCTCCGGCAGCGCGCCTTCACCGAAGGTGATCTTGGCCAGCGCGGCGCCGACGAAATCCGGCACCGGTACGAAGTTCTTGCGCAGTGCCTTGGGCAGGTTGCGCACCAGCGCCACCGCCTTCGTTTCCAGCAGCCCCGGTACCAGCCAGTCGAGCCGCTCGCTGCGCAATTGCGGCAACAGCGGCGCCGGGACGCGCAAGGTCACGCCATCGCGCGGGTGGTTGGGCTCGAAATGGTATTCCAGCGGCAACTGCAGCTCGCCGATGCTCAGGTGGTCCGGGTACTGCGCGGCGGTGACTTCGCTGGCCTCGCGGGCGAGCACGTCTTCCTCGCGCATGATCAGCAGCTGCGGGTCTTTCTGGCTTTCGCGCTTGTACCAGTTCTCGAAGCTGGCGGTCTGGTAGATGTCCGCCGGCAGGCGCGCAGCGTAGTAGTCGAACAGCGTTTCCTCATCGGCGAGGATGTCGCGGCGGCGTGCCTTGGCTTCCAGCTCGTCGAGGCGCTCGAGCAGCTCGCGATTGGCGCTGAGCGCGCGGGCGCGGCTGTGCATCTCGCCGCGCACCAGCCCTTCGCGGATGAACAGCTCTCGCGCTGCTGGCGGATCAATGGGGCCGTAATGCACCGGTCGGCGGCCAACGACGATCATGCCGTAGAGCGTCACCTGCTCGTAGGCCACCACCTGTCCGCGCTTCTTCTCCCAGTGCGGCTCGAAGTGGTTCTTCTTGATCAGGTGGCCGGCCAGTGGCTCGATCCAGTCGGGCTCGATCCTGGCGACCATGCGCGCGAACAGCTTGGTGGTTTCCACCAGCTCGGCGGCCATCAGCCAGTTGGGCTTCTTGCGCCCGATCACGCTGGAGGGATGCACCCAGAAGCGCCGCTGGCGCGCGCCGAGGAAGTCGCCCTCCTCGGTCTTGTTGCCGATCTGGCTGAGCAGGCCGGCGAGGATCGCCTTGTGTACGGCCGCGTAGCTCTTGGCCTTCTGCGCCGCCTCGCTGGCTTCGGCCTGCTGGCGGAGGATGACGTTGACCTTGGTGTCCTTGGTCGGTACGGGTTGGGCGCTGGCCCCGGCCGGACGCGTGGAAGAGGCTTCGCCGTCTTCCACCCTACGTGCCTTATCGGCACGCGGTGGTTGGCCGGAGCCATCCACCGACCTGCCCGAACCAAGCTTGAGTTCTCGGGCAATCAGGGTCAGCTGGCGATGCGCGTCACGCCACTCGCGCAGACGCAGATAGTTGAGGAAATTCTTCCGGCACCAGCTGCGCAGCGGGTTGGAGCCCAGCTCCTGGCGCTTTTCCTCAAAACCGCGCCAGATATTGATCAGCGCGGCGAAGTCCGAGTCGGGGTCCTTCCACTGCGCATGGGCCTGATCGGCGGCCTGCTGGCGGTCGGCCGGACGTTCGCGCACGTCCTGCACCGAGAGTGCGCTGGCGACAATAAGCACCTCGGCCAGGCTGCCCTGCTGTGCGGCTTCGAGAAGCATGCGACCCAGTCGCGGGTCGATCGGCAGGCGCGCCAACTGGCGGCCCAGCGGGGTCAGCTGATTCTCGCGGTTGACCGCCGAAAGCTCCTGCAACAGGTTGAAGCCATCACTGATGGCCTTGCCATCCGGCGGCTCGATGAAGGGGAAATCCTGGATGTCGCCCAGGCGCAAATGCAGCATCTGCAGGATCACCGCGGCGAGGTTGGTGCGCAGGATCTCCGGATCGGTGAATTCGGGCCGGCCGAGGAAGTCTTCCTCGCTGTACAGCCGAATGCAGATACCCGGCTCGACCCGCCCGCAGCGCCCCTTGCGCTGGTTGGCGCTGGCCTGGGACACCGCCTCGATGGGCAGGCGCTGGACCTTGGCGCGGTAGCTGTAGCGGCTGATGCGCGCGGTACCGGAATCGATCACGTAGCGGATACCGGGCACGGTCAGCGAAGTCTCGGCGACGTTGGTGGCCAGCACGATCTTGCGCCCCGGTCGTGGCTGGAAGATCTTCTGCTGCTCGGCCGGCGTCAGCCGCGCATACAGCGGCAGCACCTCGGTGAACTTCAGATTGGCCTTGCGCAGCACCTCGGCCGCGTCGCGAATCTCGCGTTCACCGGGCAGGAACACCAGCACATCGCCGGGGCGCTTGCCGACGCTCTGCTCGTGGGCGGCGATCTCGTCCAGCGCGGCGAGAATGCCCTGGTCGACGGTCAGGTCGTCCTCCACCCGGTTGCCGTCCTCGTCGATCTCGGCCGCCAGTGGCCGATACCAGGTCTCCACCGGGTAGGTACGCCCGGAGACCTCGACGATGGGCGCACCGTCGAAATGCTCCGAAAAGCGCTGCAGGTCGATGGTCGCCGAAGTGATGATGACCTTCAGATCCGGCCGCCGCGGCAGCAGGGTCTTGAGAAAACCGAGCAGGAAGTCGATGTTCAGCGAACGCTCGTGGGCCTCGTCGACGATGATGGTGTCGTAACGCTCGAGGAAGCGGTCGTGCTGCGTCTCGGCCAGCAGGATGCCGTCGGTCATCAGCTTGATCAGCGAGCTGTCCTTGCTCTGATCCTCGAAACGCACCTGATAACCCACCAGCTCACCCAGTGGCGTGCCGATTTCCTCGGCCACGCGAGTGGCGACGCTGCGTGCCGCAAGCCGGCGCGGCTGAGTATGGCCGATCAGCCCGTGCACGCCACGGCCGATCTCCAGGCAGATCTTCGGTAGCTGGGTGGTCTTGCCCGAGCCGGTCTCACCGGCAATTACCAGCACCTGATGCTTTTCCAGCGCGGCCTTGATCTCGTCGCGCTTGGCGGCGATTGGCAGGCTATCGTCGTAGCGAATGCGCGGCACGCTCTGCCTGCGCGCCTCGACCTTGGCGGCGGATGCCTGAAAACGCTCCAGCCACTGGGCCAGTTTGGCCTCGTCCGGCTGCTTTCTCAGCTCGTGCAGCTGCCGGCGCAGGCGGTGGCGATCAGCGAACAGGGCCTGGTCGAGATTCTTCAGCAGGGTATCGATAGCGGGCGTTGCGTCGGTCATGGACAGCCGTGGGGCAATTCGTGAAGGGCGCGATTGTCGCAGATTTGCCCGGCCGGCCGAAGGGAAAGGGTGTGTGCAGGGACCGCGCCGGCATGCCGGCGCGGTGTTCAGCCGATCAACGGATCCAGTGACCCCAGCGCGACTTCTCCTGCACCTGCTGGATGCGCATGCTGCCGATTCTCTGCTCAGCCGCCGCGGCGATCTCGTCATCGATCATCCGGGTCGACAGCGACAGCCAGCTGGTGGCGAAGGCCAGCGCGTCACCGTGCAACTCCAGCGCCTCGGTGGAGATGTTGCCGAGGTTGTCGCATTCGTTGTGATAGCACGGATCGAACGGCTGGCCGGCTGCGCCGCCGTAGCGCTGCGCCTGCTCCTCGGTCTTGATGTCCTCGGCACCGGTGAACAGACCGCCGAAGGCAATGCCGTCCTCGAAGAACTGTGCGTAGTCGGAGCGGAAGTCGATCTCGGTGCCTTCAGACGGCGCATTGCGCAGCTGGAAGTAGGTGCGCAGCAGGCGTTCGATGGCAGCCGAGCCTGGTGGCCCCTGCAGGCCGAAGTCGGAGCCATCGCCGTCATAGATGAAGTTGGCATAGTTCGGCGAACCGATCATGTCGACGTTCAGATAGGCCTTGATGCGCTGTTTCTCCTCGTCCGGTAGCTGCGTGACGTAGTAGGTCGAGCCCACCAGGCCGGACTCCTCCGCGCCCCACCAGGCAAAGCGCACCTTGTTTTCCGGCCGCGCCTTGCTCATCAGCAGCGCCATTTCCAGCAGCGCGGCGCTGCCCGAGCCGTTGTCGTTGATGCCCGCCCCTTCGAACACCGAGTCCAGGTGCGCGCCGACCATGACCACGTTGCCCGGATCGCCGCGACGCGTTTCGGCCAGCAGGTTGTAGGTCTCGGTCTGCTCGCGCACCACGTCGACGTTCATGCTCAGTTGCAGCCCCGCGGTCTGCGACCAGGCCACGCCGTTATCGTAGGTCGAGAACATCACCGGGATGCCGCCGCTGTAGTCCTCGCCCAGGGTTGCGACCAGCAGCCCCTTGCGGTCCTCGGTGTCCCCCTGGTTGAAGATGATGGCGCCAGCCGCACCGGCCGCCGCGGCATTGCTCGCCTTCTGCCCGAACGGACAGGTGCCGCGCTGCATCAAGGCGATGGCACCGGCCGGGAAACCGGCGAAGTCCTCGGGCTCACAGCCGCTGGTGGAAGTGTTGCCAGCGCCGAGAGCCAGGTCGACCGGCACTACCGGCGCGGTGACGCTGCCCGGATCGGTCTGATCGGCGTAGGTGAAATCCTCCTCCCAGACGTACTGGGCCGGCTGCGGCGCCACGGCGCTCAGCGTGCCGGGGCTGACGGGATAGAAGGCGAGGAACGGGAAGGCCTGCACTTCGACGCGATAACCGGCGCGCTGCAGGCGGCTGCGCACGTAGTCGATCGACGCCTGATAACCGGGCTGACCGGACGCACGATTGCCGTCGTTCATCATGGCGATGTCCTGCAACGCCTCCAGGTGCTTCATGACGTTGCTCGCCTGCATGCAGCGCGGCAAACCGACCGGAGTGCCGACCAGCAAGGGCGAACGGCACAACGCCGCGTTGGGCTTGTCCGGCGTCCAGAAGTCGTTGAATTGCGGGGTGTCTACCTGCGGCGCCGCAAACGCGACACTGCCGGTAAGTAATGCGAGAGAAGCAACTACCCGAACAGCATTGTTTTTTTTGTGCATGGGTAACTCATCCTTGCAACGGATTGATGGGCAGGCCGCCTGTGGCTTGCGCCATCGTCCCCTACTGCTTTCAGCGGACGCGGCCATAGGGAGCTAGACCGAACGGCCGCCGTCTCGGTTCTGAGACAGCCGCCCGCCGGTAGCACCGTTGATCGGGTTGCAGGGAACTTCATCGAGGCGCTTTAGTGACTTCTGGCGGAGCGGCGCTGGAAACAGCGCCGTTCAGCAACGGCGACAGGCGTTGCACCTGCCGCCGGAGAACGTCGAATCAGATTCGGAACTGACCGACCAGCTGCTGCAGTTGCACGGTCAGTCCATTCAGTTCGCGGGAGGTCTGGGCTCCCTGAGCGGCGTCGCTGGCCACACCGTCCACCGCATCGGCAATGTGGTGCACGCTGCGGTTGATCTCTTCCGCGACGGCGGTCTGCTCCTCGGCTGCGGCGGCGATCTGCGCGTTCATCGAGTTGATGGTGCCGATCAGTGCGGAGATGGCATCCAGTGACTCACCGGCCTGGTTGGCCTGGTCACGGGTGCTCTCGCCTTTCTCGCCAGCGCGCAACATGGTGGCGACGGTGTTGGAAGTGGCGCTCTGCAGACGGTCGATCATGCCCTGGATTTCACCGGTGCTCTGCTGGGTACGGCTGGCAAGGGCACGTACTTCGTCGGCGACCACGGCGAAACCGCGACCTGCCTCACCGGCACGGGCTGCCTCGATGGCCGCATTGAGCGCCAGCAGGTTGGTCTGCTCGGCGATGGCGCGGATCACGTCAAGCACACCAACGATGCCTTTCACGTCCTGCTGCAGCCCTTCCAGCGACTCACCGCTACCACGCAGCTCGCCCACCAGTTCGTGAATGTGGCGGATGCTCTGATCGACTACCTGCTTGGCCGCAACGCCCTGCTGATCGGTCTGCTGCGCCGCTTCGGCGGCACGCTGGGCGCTCATCGCGACCTCGTGGGCCGCGGCCGACATCTCGTTGATCGCCGTGGCGACCTGATCGGTCTCGCTGCGCTGGTCGGCCATGGCCTGTTCCGAGCGCTGCGCCTGGCTGGCCACCGCACCGACCAGCCCGCTCAATTGCGTGGTGGTGCCGGCGACCTGCTGTACCAGTGAATGGATCTTCTCGACGAAGCGGTTGAACGACATGGCCAGCTCACCCAGTTCATCCTGGCTGGTGATCGGTAGCCGCTGGGTCAGGTCGCCGTCGCCCTGGGCCATGTCATCCAGGTTGCGCTTGATCAGCAGCAGCGGACTGAGCAGGGCATTGCTCATGAAGACGGCTAGCAGCGCCATCAACGCCAGCAGCGCGAACGCCGAAACCAGCATGATGGCTACCAGCCCGTCGATGCGCTCCTGAAACTCTGCCCGCGCGGCTTGCACGTCGCGCTCGACGCCATCCAGGTTCAACGATGTGCCGAAGACCATGTTCCATTTGGGCAGGAATTCGGCATAGCCGACCTTGGGCACCAGCACACTGCTGTCACCCAGCACAAAGCTGTAGTCGACGTAGTGGCTGCCGTCCTGGCCGGCGCGCACCAGCTCGCGAATGGCGTAGACACCGTTCGGGTCACGGTAGTCGTAGAAGCTCTGGCCGATCTTGTCCTTGGTGTTGCCCTGCAGGATGCGCACGGCCTTGGAGTCATAGCCCCAGAAATAGCCGTCTTTGCCATAGGACATTCGCTCGAGAATGGTCACCGCCTGATCGCGCGCCTGCATGTCGCCTTCGGCGGAGCGCTCATGGATCGGCCCGATGGCATTGCGCGCAAGCTCGACGTAATGCTTGAGCTCGGCACGCCGATCCTGAATGAGGCTCTTGCGGGTGTGCTCTTCCTGCTGTTCGGCCAGTGCGCGCAATTCATAGACGGCGATGCCGCTGAGGAGGATGGAGAGCAGTAGAATCGGGCCCAGCGTGAGCAACAGCAGCTTCATTCGTAAACGAAGATTGGAGAGCATTCTGATCGATTCCTTTAGGTACTTGTAGCAAGAGAAATTGCGACAAAAAACAGGCGCCACTTAAGCACCAATTGCGCAAGTACCTTCGGGTTGTCGACCTGGCGGGATCTTTCTTTACCCCATGAACGACGAAACCCTGCCTGGCAGGGTTTCGTGATGGCCCGTTCTAGAGCGACTTGTCGATCAGATGCGGAACTGTCCCACCAGCCGCTGGAGCTGTTCCGCCAGACCATTGAGTTCACGTGCGGTTTGCGCGCCCTGGGCGGCATCGCTGGCCACACCGTCCACCGCGTCGGCGATATGGTGCACGCTGCGGTTGATTTCCTCGGCCACGGCGGTCTGCTCTTCGGCTGCGGCGGCGATCTGCGCGTTCATCGAATTGATGGTGCCGATCAGTGCGGAGATGGCATCCAGCGACTCCCCGGCCTGATTGGCGTGATCACGAGTGCTCTCGCCTTTCTCACCGGCGCGCAGCATGGTGCTGACGGTGTTCGAAGTTGCGTTCTGCAGGCGATCGATCATGCCCTGAATCTCGCCGGTGCTCTGCTGCGTGCGGCTGGCCAGCGCCCTTACCTCGTCAGCCACCACCGCGAAGCCACGCCCCGCCTCGCCGGCACGGGCTGCCTCGATGGCGGCATTGAGCGCCAGCAGGTTGGTCTGCTCGGCAATGGCACGAATCACGTCGAGCACACCGACGATGCCTTTCACGTCCTGTTGCAGCCCCTCCAGCGACTCGCCGCTGCCGCGCAGCTCGCCCACCAGTTCGTGAATCTGGTGAATGCTCTGGTCTACGACCTGCTTGGCCGCAAGGCCCTGCTGATCGGTTTCGCGCGCGGCCTCGGCGGCACGCTGGGCGCTCATCGCCACTTCGTGGGCAGCGGCCGACATCTCGTTGATTGCCGTGGCCACCTGGTCGGTTTCGCTGCGCTGATCGGCCATGGCGTGCTCCGAACGCTGCGCCTGGCTGGCGACTTCACCCACCAGGCCGGTCAGCTTCGCGGTGGTTCCGGCGACCTGTTGCACCAGCACGTGGATCTTCTCGACGAAGCGGTTGAACGATGCCGACAGCTCACCCAGCTCGTCACGGCTGGTAACCGGCAGGCGATGAGTCAGGTCGCCATCGCCCTCGGCCATGTCGTCGAGGTTCTGCTTGATCTGCAGCAGCGGCCGCAGAATGGCATTGCTCATCAGCACCGCGAGCACGGCAACGAGGATGAGCAGCAGCAGCGCGGACCCAAGCATGATCAGCGTGAGACTGTCGATGCGCGCCTGGAAGGCTGCCCGAGCCTCACCGACATCGCGCTCGACGTCATCCAGGTTCAGCGAAGTGCCGAATACCAGGTTCCATTTCGGCAGGTACTCGGCATAGCCGACCTTGGGCACCAGTGCATTGCTGCCCGGCACGGCGAAACTGTAGTCGACGTAGTGGCTACTGTTCTGACCCGCCTTGACCAGTTCACGAATCGCATACACGCCATTCGGGTCCTTGAAGTCGGCAAAGTTCTCACCGATACGCTCGCGGGTCGCGCCTTGGAACACGCGAACGGACTGCCCGTCGTAACCCCAGAAGTAGCCCTCGCGGCCGTAGGTCAGCCCTTCCAGCAGCGCCACGGCCTGATCGCGGGCCTGCAGGTCGCCTGCGGCGGAGCGCTCATAGATCGGCGCAATCGCATTGCGGGCGAGCTGCACGTAACTTTCGAGTTCGGCGCGTCGGTCGCGGATGAGGCTAGCGCGGGTCTGCGTTTCCTGCTGGTCAGCCAGATCCTGCAGCTCGATCACCGCAACGCCGCTGAGCAGGACAGCGAGCAGCAGAATCGGGCCAAGGGCAAGCAAGAGCAGTTTCACTCGCAATCGTAGTGATGACAGCATCTGGAAATCCCCCATGAAAAACGCGGTTAAGTAGTGCCATTGTGCCACTGACTACATCACGAGGAGAACGCTACCAAGCGCTAATTCAAGCTGTGACGGGCGCTGCCGATGAACGCTGTTCGCAAAAACGAAAAAACCCCGCCGAGGCGGGGTTTTTTCGTCGAGGTACGAGTACCTACTTCTTGTGGCCCAGCTTGCGCAACTCTTCATCACGCAACTCACGGCGCAGGATCTTGCCAACGTTGGTGGTCGGCAGACTGTCGCGGAACTCCACTGACTTCGGGCGCTTGTAGCCGGTCAGGTTATCGTGCATGTGCTGCATGACCTGTTCCTTGGTCAGGCTCTCCCCCGGCTTGACCACCACGAACAGCTTGATCGCCTCACCGGACTTCTCGTCCGGCACGCCAATGGCGGCGCATTGCAGCACCCCTGGCAGACCGGCGAGCACGTCTTCCAGCTCGTTGGGATAGACGTTGAAACCGGAGACCAGAATCATGTCCTTCTTGCGGTCGACGATGCGGATGTAGCCGTCTTCCTGAACGACACCGATATCGCCCGACTTGAACCAACCTTCGGCGTCGATCACTTCGGCAGTGGCCTCGGGGCGCTGCCAGTAACCCTTCATCACCTGCGGGCCCTTGATGCACAGCTCGCCGATCTCGCCTTGCGCCAGATCCTGGCCATCGTCATTGATGACCTTGAACTGCGTCGAAGGAACCGGAATGCCGATGGTGCCGATCTGGATGTGCTCGATCGGATTGACCGAAGCCACCGGGCTGGTTTCGGTCAGGCCGTAGCCTTCGCAGATGGGGCAACCCGTCACCTGCTTCCAGCGCTCGGCCGTCGCCAGCTGCAGCGCCATGCCGCCCGACAGGGTGACCTTGAGCGCGGAGAAATCTAGCTTGCGGACGTCTTCGCTGTTGCACAGCTCCACGAACAGCGTGTTGAGGCCGACGAAGCCGCTGAAGCGATACTTCGACAGGTCCTTGATCATCGCCGGCAGGTCGCGCGGATTGGAGATCAGGATGTTGTGGTTGCCGCTGAGCATCATCGCCATGCAGTGAAAGGTGAAGGCGTAGATGTGGTAAAGCGGCAGAGGGGCGATCAGCACCTCGCTGCCGTCATTGAGGTTCGAGCCCATCAGCGNNCCCTTGGCGACGCCGGTGGTACCGCCGGTGTACTGCAGCACGGCGACTTCATCGCTGCTCGGCGATACGTCCCGCACTGCCTTGCCACGGCCCAGGGCCAGCGCGTCGTTGAGCTTGACCGCCTTCGGCAGGCTGTAGGCCGGGACCATCTTCTTCACATGCTTGACCACCGCGTTGATCAGCATGCGCTTGAGCGGCGGCAGCATGTCGGCGACTTCGGTGATGACCACGTGCTTGATGCCGGTCTTGGGCAGCACTTCCTCGGCCAGATGCGCCATGTTGGCGAGGCAGACCAGCGCCTTGGCGCCGGCGTCGTTGAACTGGTGTTCCATTTCCCGCGCGGTATACAGCGGGTTGGTGTTGACCACGATGAGGCCGGCGCGCATGGCCCCGAACACCACGATGGGGTACTGGATCAGGTTGGGCAGTTGCACGGCGATGCGGTCGCCGGGCTGAAGATCGGTGTTCTGCTGCAGATAGGCGGCGAAATCGCCGGACAGCTTGTACAGCTCACCATAGGTCAGGGTCTTGCCGAG
>DNMQ01000451.1 GCA_003488145.1 Pseudomonas sp. | reverse complement strand
CGGCCAGGGTGCGGCCACCGACGCCCGCTTCGCGGACCTCGCCGCCCGGGAAGGCGGTACCGATGTCCTGCTTGGTGCGCTCGGCAGTGGGTGCGCCGAGCAGGCGGCCGTAGTTGCGACGCACGTAGGTCACGATGGATTCGTCGAAACGATCACCGCCGACTCGCACGGATTCAGCGTAGACCACGCCGTTGAGGGAGATCAGCGCGATCTCGGTGGTACCTCCACCGATGTCCACGACCATGGAGCCGCGGGCCTCGTCCACCGGCAGACCGGCACCGATCGCAGCGGCCATCGGCTCCTCGATCAGGAACACTTCGCGAGCACCCGCGCCGAGTGCGGACTCACGAATGGCACGACGCTCGACCTGGGTCGACTTGCAGGGCACGCAGATCAGCACGCGCGGGCTGGGCTGCAGGAAGCTGTTCTCGTGCACCTTGTTGATGAAGTACTGCAGCATCTTCTCGCAGACGCTGAAGTCGGCGATCACACCGTCCTTCATCGGACGGATCGCGTTGATGTTGCCCGGGGTACGGCCCAGCATGCGCTTGGCCTCGGTGCCGACGGCGACAACGCTCTTCTGGTTGCCGTGGCTACGAATGGCGACTACAGAGGGTTCGTCGAGAACAATGCCGCGATCGCGCACATAAATAAGGGTATTGGCAGTGCCCAGGTCGATCGACAGATCACTGGAAAACATGCCACGCAGTTTCTTGAACATGGGAAAAGGGCCCTGGGGCAAACGCGTGGGGAAAAAAGTGCCGCAAACTCTAACAATGGTGCGAAGTTAGGGCAAGGCGAGAGTCCTCCCGCGTGGCGCCAGAAATGAGGCATTGCGCGCCAGGTCGCATGACGGTGGTCGCCACTCATCCTAAGGCCGCGCACCGCGTCCACGCTACCGATAACCGCCTCGGGCATGTAAGATTGACGGCTTTTCCGGGCCAGAAAGCCCATTGCCGCGGCTCGTCCCGTGCTGCCATGCACCCCGTCCAGTCGACGGAAGGTGCAGTCCCGATTCGCTTTCCGCTGGAGATACCCGATGGCGCTTGAACGCACCGAGGTGGAGAAGATCGCTCATCTGGCCCGCCTGGGCCTGTCTGAAGCCGACCTGCCCCGCACCACCGAGACCCTCAACAATATCCTCGGCCTGATCGACCGCATGCAGGCGGTCGACACCACTGGTATCGAGCCGCTGGCCCACCCGCTGGAAACCACCCAGCGCCTGCGTCCCGATGCAGTCACCGAGAGCAACCAGCGTGATGCCTACCAGGCCATCGCACCCGCCGTGGAAGAAGGCCTCTATCTGGTTCCGCGAGTGATCGAGTGATGATGAAGGATTCCGACATGCACAACCTGACGCTTGCCGAGATCGCCCGCAACCTCGCCGAGAAGCACTTCTCCGCCGAGGAACTGACGCGCACCCTGCTGGCCCGCATCGAGCAGCTCGACCCGCAGCTCAACGCGTTTATCAGCGTGACCGACGAGCTTGCCATCGCACAGGCCAAGGCCGCCGACGCGCGTCGCGCCGCCGGCGAGAACGGCGCCCTGCTCGGCGCACCGATCGGCCACAAGGACCTGTTCTGCACCCAGGGCATCCGCACCAGCTGCGGCTCGAAGATTCTCGACAACTTCAATGCGCCCTACGATGCCACCGTGGTGGAACGGCTCGCAGCTGCCGGCACGGTTACCCTCGGAAAGCTGAACATGGACGAATTCGCCATGGGCTCTGCCAACGAGTCGAGCTATTACGGCGCGGTGAAGAACCCCTGGGACCTGACCCGGGTACCGGGCGGCTCCTCCGGCGGTTCCGCCGCGGCCATCGCCGCACGACTGTTGCCTGCTGCGACCGGCACCGACACCGGCGGCTCGATCCGCCAGCCGGCTGCGCTGACCAACCTCACCGGCCTCAAGCCGACCTACGGCCGGGTATCGCGCTGGGGCATGGTCGCCTACGCATCGAGTCTCGATCAGGGCGGCCCGATGGCACGCACGGCCGAAGACTGCGCGCTGCTGCTGTCGGCAATGGCCGGTTTCGACGCCAAGGACTCCACCAGCGTCGACCAGCCGCTGGACGATTACCTCGCCGCGCTGAGCCAGCCGCTCGCCGGTTTGCGCATCGGCCTGCCGAAGGAGTACTTCGGCGCCGGCCTCGACCCGAAGATCGCTGACGCCGTCATGGCATCCGTCGAGGAACTGAAGAAGCTCGGCGCCACGGTCAAGGAAATCAGCCTGCCGAACATGCAGCATGCGATTCCTTCCTACTACGTGATCGCGCCAGCCGAGGCCTCTTCCAACCTCTCGCGTTTCGATGGCGTACGCTTCGGCTATCGCTGCGAAAACCCGGTCGACCTCACCGACCTCTACAAGCGCTCGCGCGCCGAAGGCTTCGGTGACGAGGTCAAGCGCCGCATCATGGTCGGCACCTACGCGCTGTCCGCCGGTTACTACGATGCCTACTACCTCAAGGCGCAGAAAATCCGCCGCCTGATCAAGCAGGACTTCGTCGCTGCCTTCGAGCAGGTCGACGTGATCCTCGGCCCGACCACGCCGAACCTGGCCTGGAAGCTGGGCGAGAAGAACGCCGATCCGGTTTCGGCCTATCTGGAAGACATCTACACCATCACCGCCAACCTGGCGGGCATTCCGGGCCTGTCGATGCCGGCCGGATTCATTGATGGCCTGCCGGTGGGTGTGCAACTGCTGGCGCCGTACTTCCAGGAAGCGCGCCTGCTCAATGTGGCGCACCAGTATCAACAAGTCACCGATTGGCACATGCGCGCCCCGGCCGGATTCTGAGGAGATTGAAGATGCAATGGGAAACCGTGATCGGGCTGGAGATCCACGCACAGCTCGCGACCCAGTCGAAGATCTTTTCCGGCAGCGCCACCACCTTCGGCGCCGAGCCCAACACCCAGGCCAGCCTGGTCGACCTCGGCATGCCCGGCACCCTGCCGGTGCTCAATGCCGAAGCCGTGCGCATGGCCTGCAAGTTCGGCCTGGCGATCGATGCCGAGATCGCGCCGAAGAACGTCTTCGCGCGCAAGAACTACTTCTACCCGGACCTGCCCAAGGGCTACCAGACCAGCCAGATGGACCATCCCATCGTCGGCAAGGGCTATCTGGACATTACCCTGGAAGACGGCAGCACGCGGCGCATCGGCATCACCCGCGCGCACCTGGAAGAGGACGCCGGCAAGAGCCTGCACGAAGACTTCCACGGCATGAGCGGCATCGACCTCAACCGCGCCGGCACCCCGCTGCTGGAGATCGTCTCCGAGCCGGACATCCGTTCGGCCAAGGAAGCGGTCGCCTACGTCAAGGCGATGCATTCGCTGGTGCGCTACCTGGGCATCTGCGACGGCAACATGGCCGAAGGCTCGCTGCGCTGCGACTGCAACGTCTCGGTGCGGCCGAAAGGCCAGACCGAGTTCGGCACCCGCGCCGAAATCAAGAACGTCAACTCGTTCCGCTTTATCGAAAAAGCCATCAACCACGAAGTGCAGCGGCAGATCGAGCTGATCGAGGATGGCGGCAAGGTGGTGCAGGAAACCCGCCTGTACGACCCGAACAAGGACGAGACGCGCTCCATGCGCAGCAAGGAAGAAGCCAACGACTACCGCTACTTCCCCTGCCCCGACCTGCTACCGGTGGTGATCGAGCAGAGCTTCCTCGACGAAGTCCGCGCCAGCCTGCCGGAACTGCCGGTGCAGAAGCGCGAGCGCTTCGAGCGCGAGTTCGGCCTGTCCGCCTACGACGCCAGCGTACTCTCTGCCAGCCGCGAACTGGCCGACTACTTCGAACAGGTCAACAGCACCTGCGGCGACGCCAAGCTGGCCGCCAACTGGGTGATGGGCGAGCTGTCCAGCCTGCTCAACAAGGAAGCCCTGGAGATCGAGCAGTCACCGGTTAGCGCCGAGCAGCTGGGCGGCATGATCCTGCGCATCAAGGACGACACCATCAGCGGCAAGATCGCCAAGATGGTCTTCGAGGCCATGGCCGCCGGCGAAGGCTCGGCTGACGAGATCATCGAGAAGAAGGGCCTCAAGCAGGTCACTGATTCCGGCGCCATCGAGTCGATGCTGGACGAAGTGCTGGCAGCGAATGCCGAGCAGGTCGAACAGTANNGGCCAGGTGAACCAACTGCTGAAGAAAAAACTCGAAGGCTAAGCTGAGCGATGGCCCTCCGCGGTTGCCCCTGCTGCAACCGCGGACATCGCTGCATCACCGCTCCCGGCATCGCCACAACGTCACGACACCTGCCGCGGGCCATCGCCGACTCAGCGATCGACCCAACGGAAGGATTGTTCATGCGCCTGACACGCTTCACCGCCCTATTGTTGCTGGCCTTGCTGGTCAGCGGCTGCGCAGATCGCCAGCCGGCTCAACCCGCCAAGGCACCACAAGCTACACAAGAGCGCTTCAGCCAGAGCGGCAAGGCCTCCTACTACGCGCGAATGCATCACGGCCAACGCACCGCCAACGGCGAAACCCACGATCAGAACGCGCTGGTAGCGGCCCATCGCAGCCTGCCTTTCGGCACGCGGGTGCGGGTCACCAACGAGCAGAACGGCAAGCAGGTGGTGGTACGTATCAACGACCGCGGACCATTTCGCCGCGGCCGCATCATCGACCTTTCCCGCGCCGCGGCGGCACAACTGGACATGCTCAAGGCCGGCGTGATCCGCGTGCGTATCGAAACCCTCCCATGAAGGAACAGGCACTGCAGTGATGTCACCGAGCACAGACTGCGCTACCCCAGCCAAGGGAGCGCCCGCATGTCGCTGATTACCTTTGGCTACCTCATCAGCGGCCTGGTACTGCTCGTCGTCGGTGCCGAAGCGCTGGTACGCGGCGCGGCCAAACTGGCCAGCCGCTTCGGCATTCCGCCCCTGATCATCGGATTGACGGTGGTGGCCTTCGGCACCAGCGCCCCGGAAACAGCCGTCAGCGTGCAGGCGTCGCTTAATGGCAGCGGTGACATCGCAGTAGGCAACGTGATCGGCAGCAACATCGCGAACATCCTGCTGATTCTCGGCATTTCCGCACTGATCGCACCGCTGGTGGTATCCCGGCAACTGATCCGCCTCGATGTGCCAGTGATGATCGGCGCCGGCCTGCTCTGCTATGGACTGGCCTGGAACGGCAGCATCAGCCGACTGGACGGTATCCTGCTGCTCGTTGCCCTGATTGGTTACACGCTGTTTCTGGTCCTCGCCAGCAAGCGGGACAAGCCGGGACCAGGCGTCGATGAATTCGACACCGAGTTCGGCCCGGACGCTGGCGACAAGCCTTATGCCTGGGTGCTCCAGCTGCTGCTGATCCTGCTCGGCCTGGGGCTGCTGGTGGGAGGCTCGAATCTGCTGATCGAAGGTGCCGTTGGCCTTGCGCGCGCGCTCGGTCTTTCCGAGCTGGTCATCGGCCTGACGGTGGTTGCGGTCGGCACCTCGATGCCGGAGCTGGCGACCTCGGTGCTGGCGGTCATCAAGGGGGAGCGCGACATTGCCGTCGGCAATGTGGTGGGCAGCTGCATCTTCAACCTGCTGCTGGTACTCGGCGCCGGCGCCGCGGTGGCCGCGGAAGGCCTGTCCATTTCCCCCAATGCGCAGTCCTTCGACTTCCCGGTAATGCTGGCCGTGTTCGTCGCCTGCCTGCCGATTTTCTTTTCCGGGTATTGCATCCGGCGCTGGGAAGGTCTGATGTTTTTCGCCTATTACCTGGCCTACACCCTGTATCTGGTGATGTTCGCCACCGGCCTGGGTGCCATCGAGCTGCTGCGCGACGCGATGCTCTGGTTCGCGTTCCCCTTGACGGCCGTCACGCTTTTGGTGATCTTCCTGCGCGCCTGGCAACACCAGCGCTGAAACACCCACTTTCTGGATTTTTTGCGGAGCGCCCCATCGTGACCCTGATGACCTTTGTCTACCTCATAGCCGGCCTGGTGCTGCTCGTTGCCGGCGCGGAGGTCCTGGTGCGAGGTGCAGCCAAACTCGCCGCCCAGTTCGGCATCTCCCCACTGGTCATTGGCCTCACCGTGGTCGCCTTCGGCACCAGCGCGCCGGAGACGGCCGTCAGCGTCCAGGCCGCACTCAATGGCAGCGGTGACATTGCGATCGGTAACGTCGTGGGCAGCAACATCGCCAACGTACTGCTGATTCTCGGCATGACCGCACTGGTCGCACCACTGGTGGTATCGCGTCAGCTGATCCGTCTGGACGTGCCGATAATGATCGGCGCCAGCCTGGTGACCTTCGGCCTGGCGTGGGACGGAGAACTCAGCCGTATCGACGGTGCACTGCTGTTCACCGCGGTAGTGGTCTACACGCTGTTCCTGATCATAAGCAGTCGCCGCGAAAAAGCTGCGGAAGTCGACGACGAGTTTGCCAAGGAGTTCGGCCTGGATGAGCCGGCCAAGCCGCATGCTGGGCTGATCAACGCTGGCCTGGTGATCGCAGGCCTGGTGTTGCTGGTGGTGGGCTCCAATTTCCTCGTCGAGGGCGCCGTGGCCCTGGCCCGGGCGCTCGGCCTATCGGAGTTGGTCATTGGCCTGACCGTGATCGCCATCGGCACCTCACTGCCAGAACTGGCCACCTCGATCATGGCGGCCTTTCGCGGCGAGCGCGATATCGCCGTCGGCAACATCGTTGGCAGCAACATCTTCAATCTGCTCTGCGTACTTGGCCTGGCCTCGCTGGTGTCGCCGCAGGCGATCGGTGTGTCTTCGAACGCGCTAGCCTTTGATTTCCCGGTGATGATCGCGGTAGCGGTAGCCTGCCTGCCGATCTTCTTCGCCGGCTACTGCATCAAGCGCTGGGAAGGCGCCCTGTTCGTCGCCTATTACGTGGCTTACACCCTGTACCTGGTGCTGACCAGTACCGGCCGCCCGTTCGCGGAAACCTTTGGCGACGCCATGCTGGGCTATGCACTGCCGCTGACCGCGATCACGCTGCTGGTCATCGCCGGCCGCGCCTGGAAAACCCAGCGCTGACAACAGGACGAACCACCGGCGGGCCTGGCTGGCCCGCCTTCACTCAGCCCTCACGCACCTGAGGCCGCGGCAACTCGAACACCTGGGCACTCTCCTCTTCGTCACCCATGCGCTTGAGGGTCCCGTCGACCACCGCGCCGTTCTCCATGCTCAACTGGCGATAGCGGATGTTCCCGCGCACGCGCGCGTTGGAATGCAGTTCGAGCAGATGCTCGACCACCAGATCGCCGACGATGGTGCCGTCGATCAGCGCATCGTAACTGCTCACGTTGCCCTCGATTCTTCCCTCGGCGCTCAGGGCCAGCAGGCTGTGTGTGCCCGGCTTGTGGCAGACATCGCCGCGCACTTCACCGCTAACCTTCAATCCTTCCTCGAAGGTCACATCCCCGATCAGGGACAGGTTGCCGGAGATCAGGCTGGAAAATTGATCGATGGTGACGCGAGGTACCGGCTTCTTCTTGTTGAACATCATCTACTCCAAAAAAGTTAACGGGCCTTCTTCTGCTGACGGAAGAACGCCAGATCGGTCTGCAGCCGCTCGACCTGCGCTGAGAGAGTGGCTATACGCCTGAGCAATTGCTCTTCGGTGGCCTGGATTTCCTGGCGCTTCAACCGGCTCTGCCCAAGCGCGGCCCTGAGTGCCTGGCTGTCCTGCGTCAGCGCCTCGACCTGCCGTGCATGAGCCACCTGCTCGTGGTTGCGCAGGTACAGCAGCGCGCCGATCACACAGAGCAGTCCAAAGATCAGCCAACGTCCGCTGCGAGCGCTGCGCGCGGCTTGCAGTCGGTGCTCGGCGCGTAGCAACTCGCGCGTGGAAGGGCGTTTAGTCCTCAGCCAGGCCATCGCTCTCACGCTCCAGATCACCCAGGGCCAGGAACCGCTGCGGGTCGACGAAGCGCCCCTTGTGCAGCACCTCGAAATGCAGATGAGGACCAGTGGATCGGCCTGTCGAACCCACCGCACCGATACGCTGTGCGGGCGTGACGACCTCACCCTTGCGTACATCCAGTCGCGACAGGTGGGCATAGCGCGTGACCAGGCGATTGCCATGGTCGATCTCCACCAGTTTGCCGTAGGCACCTCGGTAGCCGGCGAAGCGCACCCGGCCTCCCGCCGCAGCGACCACGTCGGAGCCGCTGCGCAACGCGAAATCCACCCCGGAATGGAACGCCAGTTTCTTGCGGAAGGGGTCGACGCGATTGCCGAATGCCGAGCCCAGCCGTGCCTCGCCTACCGGTCGCCGTGACGGAATCGCCATGAGCGCCGCGTTGCGCTCGGCCACTTGTTGCATCAGCCCGTCCAGCATCACCCGCATGCAGCGCGCCGAGGTCTCGCTGTGCTGCAGGTCGGCAAGGCCCAGCCGCTCGGCATCGACCTGCAGGTCCCCCGAACAACCCCGAGGCGGCAACAGCGCGCCGCCCTGCCCTGCGCCGTCCGTGCGTGCCGGCACCAGCACGGGCAGCAGCGTCGGGTCCAACGCCGACAGCTGGCCATGCAGAACACGCTGTTGATCCATCATCTGCTGCAGGGCGAGCAGATCGGATTCGAGAGTTTTCAACCGGCCGACCACCTCGCCGACGCGGGCGATGGCAAAGCGGTCCTCATCCTCGACGGGTACATCACCCTGATGCGTGGCCAGGTTCGGCGTGCGCAGATCGCTGCCAAGCCAGACACCGCCGGCAAAGCTTCCCAGACTCAGCACCAGCAACAGCGCAAAACCCGGAACCGCAAGGCGCCGCAGGTTCACCACGCGTATGTCGTCACGCGTCAGCGAGCGGGTCGAAGGTGTGAAAAATGCCATGAGAGATTCCCTAGAACACGGAGCGGCCGCCTCGCCAGGCAAGCCGTTGAACGTCCAGGGCAATTTGACGCAAACGCACTTTTTTTTCTGAGGCCTGATGACCGATTACGACCATCGCGCCGCGATTCTTAAGCTGAGAGCCGCATTGGCGACGAACGGCGCGGCGAATCGCAGCCAAGGTCTCGACTAGATCCAGCCCAGCCAGCCCAGCAGAAACAGCCCGGCGTTGATGCTCAGCGCTGCCATCAGCGTCGTGATGACAATGATGGTCGCGGCCAGCTGATGATTGGAATTGACCGCGCGCGCCATGACGAAACTCGCTGCCGCCGTTGGGCTGGCAAAGTAGAGAAACAGGATACCCAGCTCCGCATCGCGAAAGCCGTAGGCCCAAGCACCCAGGGTCGCGAGTGCCGGCAGCCAGACCATCTTCATCAGGCTCGAACTGAGCGCACTGCCGCTGCTCTTGCGCAACGCATCCAATGACAGCGTGGCGCCGATGCAGATGAGCGCTAGTGGCAAGGTCATCTGCGCAAAGTACTGGCCCGAGGTCATCAGCCAGCCCGGCAAGTCAATCTGCCAATAGGCAAAGGGCACGGCCGCGACCACACCAATGATCAGCGGATTACGCAGGATGCTGAGCAAAATTTCCTTCGGGCCGACCTGCCCATCCGGGCTGTAGATGGCGAGCACCATCGCCGAGAGGCTGTTGTAGACCAGAATCACCACCCCGGCGAGCACACCGCCAACCGACAGGCCGTAGTCACCGTAGAGGCTGCTGGCCAGCGCCAGACCGACGATGCCGTTGTTGCCACGAAAAGCGCCCTGCACGTACACGCCGCGATCGGGTGCCGGGCAACGCCACAAGGCCCAGACCCAGGCCACGATGAATGTCGCAATTGTGGCGAGCACGAAATAGAGCAGCAGTGCCGGCTGCAGCGCCGCTGTCAGATCGGCCTTGATGATGGAGATGAACAGCAGCGTCGGCATGGTGCCCCTGAACACCAGCGCCGAAGCCGTATACACGAACGCAGCGTCGATCCAGCCGAGGCGCTTGAGCGCGACACCGAGAAACAACATGGCAAACACCGGCGCAGTGACGCTCAGGGTTTGCAGTACGAGGGGGAGCATGGAAGACGCCTGCTACTACAAAGCTCGCAAGCATAAAGCATGCGTTACGCGAGGGCTCGGGCGTCGTGTGATGACAACGCCGCCCCCGCGAGACAATGACGCCGGTTAGCGTCGCACCGGACGTTTCTGTAGCTTGCGCTGCAAGGTCCGTCGATGCATGCCCAGGGCACGGGCGGTAGCGGAGATATTGCCGTCGTGCTCACTGAGCACCCGCTGGATATGCTCCCACTGCAGGCGATCGACCGACATGGGATTTTCCGGCACCAGGCTGTCGAGATCGGCATGCTGCGACAACAATGCCGCCAGCACGTCGTCGGCATCGGCGGGCTTGCACAGGTAATTGCAGGCGCCGCGCTTGATCGCTTCAACCGCTGTGGCGATGCTCGAGTAACCGGTCAGGATCAACACCCGCATCTCGGGGTCCAGCTCGAGCAACTTGGGCAGCAGCACCAGGCCCGAATCGCCTTCCATCTTAAGGTCGAGCACTGCGTAGTCAGGAATATCCTGCTTGGCCAGGGCCAGGCCCTCCTCGGCAGAACCAGCAATGCTGACCTGCAGGCCCCGGCGACTCATGGCGCGCGCCATTACCCGGGTGAACGTCGGATCGTCATCCACCAACAGCAGATGAGGTTGTTCTTCACCCTCTTGCTGCAACTCGTCGGTCATCTGTGCATTCCTCGCATTGGTCACGATCAGGATCAGGCGCGTACCGAACCATGCGGTAGGCGCAGTTCGGTCAGTGTGCCACCTTCTTCGTGATTGTAGAGCTTCACCGTGCCGCCAGCGCGCGTGACGCTGGCCTGACTGAGAAACAGGCCAAGGCCGAAACCCTTGCCCTTGGTCGTGATAAAGGGTCTGCCGATCTGCTCGGCGATCGCCAGCGGAACACCGGCGCCGTGGTCACGGATGGTCAGCTTGATCCACTGCGGATCCCAGTCCAGGCGTATTTCCAGATCCTCGGGACTGGCATCGGTGGCGTTATTCAACAGGTTGAGCAGCGACTGGCTGAGGTCCGCCGGCGGCATCAGCTTCGGCGCACTGCCAAGGCCGACGCACTGGAAGCGGAATGTTGCCTCTGGACGCATCAGGTGCCAGCGCTGCAGGACCGAGTCGACCCATTCGCGTGCGGTCTGCTCGACGACCGCCTGGCGCCGGTCTGCCTCGGCGGCGCGGACCAGTTGACGCAGGCTCTCCTTGCAGAGCTGGACCTGCGACTGCAGCAGGCCGAGATCCTCGCTCAGCTGCGGGTCCTTGTATTCCTGGCGCAACTCCTTGAGCAGCACGCTCATGGTTGCCAGCGGCGTGCCCAGTTCATGAGCGGCGCCAGCGGCCTGGGTGGCCACGGCGAGCAGTTGCTGGTCACGCATGCTCTCCTCGCGGCGCTGGGCCTGCTGCTGTTCCTGTCGGCGCAGCTGTTCGGCCATGCGCGCGACGAAGAAAGTGATCAGCGCGGCCGCCAGCGCGAAACTCAGCCACATGCCGTAAACCTGCAGCGTCGCCCGCTCGAAGGGTGGCAGGGTGAGCGGGTCGTACCAGACCAGCATCAGGGTGTAACCCAGCAGCGCCAGGCCGGAAAGCACGATGGAATAAAGCCACGGCAGGGTTGCCGCAGCGATGGTCAGCGGCACCAGGTAGTAGGACACGAACGGATTGGTCGAGCCGCCGGAGTAGTACAGCAGCGCGCTGTGGATCATCAGGTCGCAGCCCAGATGCACGGCGTATTCCAGCTCGGTGACGGGCCAGGGGCCGCGCAAACGCAGTGCCGTACCCAGACAGAGCACCGCCGACACGGCCAGCGTGATGCCCAGCGCCAGCCAAGGCAGCGTCAGCATCTGCGTCGCGTAAGCCACGCCCACGGCGCCGGACTGTGCAGCCAGCACCACGATGCGAATAAGGGTCAGAAGCCGAAGGTTCTGCCGGCTGGCAGATAGCAGCGGGACGGATGTGTACATGGAGTCTCCAAGAATTCGGCGGAGTATAACCAAGCCGTCTGGCGGCCAAACCGAAATGCGGCAACTCGACGCACGGGCAGCTGCATACATTCACCGGCGCAGGTAGAGTCTTGCGCTATCGCACCGGCAGGTGCACATGCCAAGGATCCGTTATGCAGCCAACTCTCTTCCGCAGTGCAGCCCTCATGGCGCTGATCACCAGCCTCGTCAGCCTGCCCGCCATGGCCGAGGAACCACGCTACAACCAGGTCGCCCTGCGCGCCGAGGTCAGCAGCGAAGTGGCCCATGACCGCATGCACGTCACGCTCTACAGCGAAGCACAACACAACGACCCCGCCCAGCTCGCGGCAGAGACCACCCGCGCGCTGAACCAGGCGCTGCAGACCGCTCGGCAGAGCAAGGATGTGATCGTCAGCCAGGGCAGCCGCAACAGCTATCCAGTCTATGACGACAAGGGCCAGCAGATCTCCGGCTGGCGGGAGCGTGCCGAGCTGCGCCTGGAGAGCGGCAACTTTGCCAGCCTGTCGAAGCTGACCGCCGAGCTGATGAAGAGCCTGAAGATGAGCAGCATGCACTTCAGTGTCTCTGACCCGATCCGCAAGCAGAACGAGGACGCTCTGCTCAAGGATGCCGTAGCCGCGTTCCAGGCCCGCGCCCAGCTGGCGACCGAAGCCCTGGGCGGCAGCGGCTACAAGCTAGTGAGCCTCAACCTCAACGGCGGCGGCTTTCAGCCGGTCATGCGTAGCAGCGCGATGAAGATGGACATGATGGAATCAGCACCGGTACCGGAGATCGAGGCAGGCACTCGCCAGGTGACGATCAACGCCGACGGCGTCATCGAAGTTCAGATGCCATGACCGAAACTGACCGTTCGGACCACTTCTAAATATCTGCTTACAAATGGCCAGCCCGCGCCATGCAAGGGCTGGCGACCGATTGGACACCACAAATGAGAACTTGATGCAGTAAATCGTAAATTCTCGTTTACGAATGATTATCATGCGGGCGCCAACGAGACGGCTACAAGGAGCCCGCATGTCTATCCCCTTCGCACGTACTGCCCTGTCCTGCGCCATGATCGGCTGCAGCTGGACGGCCCTGGCCCAGAACGCGCCTGTCACGCTCAACGACACGGTCGTCAGTGCCGCAGGCTTCGAACAGAAGATCACCGAAGCACCGGCGAGCATCAGCGTCATCAGCCGTGAAGATCTGCAGCAGAAGCGCTACAACAACCTGGCGCAGGCTCTGGGCGACGTGGAAGGCATCGACATCGGCCAGGGCACGGGCAAGACCGGCGGATTGAATATCAGCATCCGCGGCATGCCGAGCCAGTACACCCTGATCCTTATCGACGGGCGCCGTCAGAACGCGGCGGGCAATGTCACGCCCAACGGCTTCAACGAAACGTCCACCAGCTTCATGCCGCCACTGTCTGCCATCGAACGCATCGAAGTCATCCGCGGCCCGATGTCGACGCTCTATGGTTCTGACGCCATGGGCGGCGTGATCAACATCATTACCCGCAAGGTGGCCAAGGAATGGACCGGATCGCTGACGCAGGACTACACCTACCAGGAAGATCGCGACTTCGGCGATACCCGAAACACCAGCATCTACGCCAGTGGCCCGCTGGTCGATGGCTTGCTGGGCCTGCAGCTGCGCGGAAGCCTGTTCGATCGCGAAGCGTCCGACCTGAGCTACGGCAACGGCATCGAAGTGAGCAAGCGCGGCCCCTCTCCGGTCGAGGGCCGCACGCATAACCTGGGCGCCCGCCTGAGCTTGACCCCGCACGAGGATCACGATTTCGGCCTGGACGTGGAACGTGGTCGCCAGGTCTACAACAACGACGAATGTCAGCTCGGCAGCCTTGATGGCCAGAATCAGGAATGCACCGCCAGTGCGGCCACCCGGGCAAATGGTTACGCCGACGAACTTCGTTTCGAACGTGAGCAGATCGCGCTCACCCATACCGGCCGTCTGGGTTTCGGCACGCTGGAATCCAGCCTGATGCACAACACGACCGAAACCATTGGCCGCACCATTCCGGGCACAATCGGCACCCCGACCGCAGTCCCGGGTGCCATCGGCGGTGCGCCACGCGAACTGGAGACGACCAATCTGGTACTGGACACCAAACTGGTCGCGCCGGTGGGCGAATCGCACATCGCCACGGTTGGCGGCCAGTGGTGGAAAGCCGAGATGGACGACGGCATCGCTCAGACCACGTTCGAGCAGAAAACCTGGGCCGTCTTCGCCGAAGACGAGTGGCGCCTGCGCGAAGATCTGGCGTTGACACTGGGTGCCCGCTACGACGATCACGAAGCCTTCGGCGGTCATGTCAGCCCACGCGCCTACCTGGTCTGGAATACCTCCGAGAATTGGACCATGAAGGGTGGTGTGAGCCGCGGCTACCGCACGCCGGACCTGAA
>DNMQ01000386.1 GCA_003488145.1 Pseudomonas sp. | reverse complement strand
GACCTCTGGCTGCTCACCGAGGTGCTGCATGAAGGCAAGCAGCCGCAGGTGTTGGAAGAGTCGATCACCAATAACGTCGATACCGGTGACGGCTTTGCCCAGGGCTACCGCAACCGTTTCAGCGCCACGCCCTGGGACATTCCTTTCCGTCCGCCATTGAACCATCCGAAGCCGAAGGTTCTCGGCAACCAGACCGCCGTAGTTACCGGGCCGGCGGGCGAAGAAATCCACTGCGATGAATACGGCCGCGTGCGCGTCCAGTTCCACTGGGACCGCCACGGCCAGGCCGACGACAAGACCAGCTGCTGGCTGCGCGTGTCGTCCAGCTGGGCCGGCGACCGCTACGGCGGCATCGCCATCCCGCGGGTCGGGATGGAAGTGCTGGTGACCTTCCTCGAAGGCGACCCCGATCAGCCGCTGGTGACCGGTTGCCTCTACCACAAGGAACACCAGGTTCCCTACGACCTGCCGGCGAACAAGACCCGCACGGTGTTCAAGACCCTCAGCTCACCAGGCGGTGGCGGCTACAACGAACTACGCATCGAAGACCGCAAGGGCGCCGAGCAGATCTACCTCCACGCCCAGCGCGACTGGGACGAGAACATCGAGCACGACCAGAAGATCCGCGTCGGCCACGAACGTCACGACACGGTGGAGGCCAACAGCTACAGCGAATTCCGCGCCGAGGAGCACCTGACCGTTGCCGGCGACCGCAAGGTCGAAGTCAAACCCGACGACCACCTCACTGTCGGCCAGACCCAGCACATCAAGCTCGGCACGGCCCATCTGACCAAGGCCGGCCGCGAGATCCACCTCAAGGCCGGGCAGAAAATGGTCATCGAAGCCGGCATCGAACTGACCCTCAAGGCCGGCGGCAGCTTCATCAAGCTCGACCCGGGCGGCATCACCGTCTCCGGCCCGCTGGCACGAATAAACGCCGGCGGCGCGCCGGGCAAGGGCTCGGGGATCAAGATCAAATCACCGGTGCTGCCGGGAATGGCCGATAGCGACAAGGCCGGAAGCCTACTGGAGCAGGCAATGCCAGGTGAGGCGGAAAGTCTGCTCAGCAAACGCAAGCGCTCGCTCAATTTTTCAGGCTAAGAAAAGGACAGAGCCGGCTGCCCCGCCGGCTCGAACGCAAGGATGCATCGAACATGAACCAATCCAACCCGATCAGCTGGGCATACCCGTTTCCTGGCAAGGACAGCAGCAACAATCCGCTGCAGCTGCTTACGCATATGGCCCAGGCCAAGGGCGGGTTCTACCCCACCGGCGAGAACGGCTTATGGCATGGCGGCGTCCACTTCGACGAAGGCACGGCCGCTGCATTCGACCAGTCGAGCGTGCGCTGTATCGCCGACGGAGAGGTGATTGCCTACCGTATCGACGAGCGCTACCCGGTCAGCGAATTCACCGACGAGATTCCCATGGTCAAACGAGCGCCCTTTTCCACGGGGTTCGTTCTGGTCAAGCACAGCCTGCAGCCGCCGCCACTGAAGAACGCTGACGGCAGCATCGTCGAAGGGCAAACTCCTCCAAGCCTCACTCTCTACAGCCTGTACATGCACCTGCTGGATTGGGCGGGCTACCAGGCACAAGCGGACCTTCCGCGCCCCGCCTTCTGGGAAACCAAACGCTATACCGTGAATACGCAGCAGGATGGCCTGAGCGTTCGCGCAGGCCCGAGCAAGCACACCACCAAGCTGTCGGAGCTATCCAAGGGTGCCGAGATCACCATCGGCGAGACGGAAGGCGAGTTCAGCAAGCTGGTCAGCCTGATCAGCGGGACGGCACAACCCGCCCTATCAGCCGACGACGAGGGGCAACTGCCCGGCTATGTATCCACCAGCTTGCTCAAACCGCACAGCGAGCCAGCGGAATACGGCAAGGTCATCGTTCTCGACAGCGGATTGCCGATCAAGGCGGGTGACCTTATTGGCCATCCCGGCCTGTACCAGAACCACGACAGCGCCGCTCAGCGCATGGTCCATGTCGAACTGTTCAGCTGCGACGATGTGCCCGCCTTTATCGCCCGGAGCCGCGCCTGGGCCAGCCGCTTGCCGGACGACAAGAAAATCCTGCTCAAGGTCTACAAAGGTGCGAGCAAACTGATCACCCATCGGGACGATATCAATGCCGAAAACCCGCCCAAGCTGGACGACGATGGCACGCAGATCGGCGTCGACCTGATCATTCCGCAGTCCTTGCTGGATGGGCTCCCCGCTTCGAGAAAAATCCAGGCCAAGGATGGCGCGGACAACACTATGCACTGGTGGCGGCTGGACGGCCTGTTCGCCGACGCTGACGGCAACCCCATCGACGGCTGGCTCGCCGAGCAGAAGCTGATCACTACTCGTCATAGCCCGTGGGAGTGGGAGGGTTTTGAATGCCTTGAGGATGCCGATCCTCCCATTTCGGGATTCGTCTATTACCTCAACGCGGCGCTTCGCCTGTCCGACGACGAAAAAGCCAGCTACCAGGGCGCCATCGACCAGGCCGACAAAGGTCCGGTGCGCAGCCGCCTCTACGACATCATCGACACCAACCGCGACGGCAAGATGACCTCCCAAGAAATCCAGGTGGCACTGGAAAAGCCTTGCCACGCCCAATCCATCTCGCAGCTCGTCACGCGGCATGAAAGCGAGTGGTTTTGGAATGCAGCGCGTTGGGACGAACTCGATGAGCTGATGGGCCACCGCTCCGATGACCCCAATCAGGATTGGGCCGAAGAGAAGAACCGCATCAAAACTCTAAGCTGGTGGGGCGATATCCCCGGGCGCTACTCTATCAGCGCAGATGGGAAAGCTTGGCACTTTCAACCACTTGCCCTGATCGGCATATTCAGCACTGTAGCGCGTGCCAACCACACGATTAGCGAAGGGAGAATAACGTTTGATGCCGAAGGGAATAATATTCCAACCTCTCCGTTCTTCAGCCGGGTCATTCACTGGCCTGGAAACAATCTATCGGGGGTCACTCTCGGTCGCGGTTATGATATGGGTTCCCGGACCGAAATAGAAATCTACGATCATATGACAAGTGCCGGCATTGCGCATGACCAAGCAACTAAGATTGCTCAGGCGCACGGAAAGAAAGGCCTAATCGCCCAGCAATTTGTTAGAGAGAACAAATCATCTATTGGGCAAATAACTCCCGAGCAGGAAATACTTCTTTTCAACATTATCTACCCAAACTACGTAGATCGCGCTATCAGCAACTATGACCACTGGACTGCGAGCGAGCCTGATAGGACCGATTGGAACGCCCTAGATCAGGTCATCAGGGATGTGCTGGTAGATTTCGTCTATCAGGGTTTTACAAAGGGGCCCAACCCGATGAAGGCTGGAATGAGGAATGATAAAGCCGAGCTGATACGCTACATAGAAAATACGCCTGCCATCAGGCAGTATGAGCCAGGGCGAAACAGAGCTCGTTACCTTAGGAATAACTAATGTTCAATATTCGAAAAATAAGTCTAATTTTTTTATTTCTGTTTGCACGTACAGCATTAAGCGATGATGTTAATGACCCGTGCAAAGAGATTGAAGCTTCTTCTCAAATAGCCCTGTGCGCGCAGTACAATAAAGAGCAATCAGACAATCTTCTTAATTCATCGTACAAGGCCACTCTGAATCGAATCAGACTTCAGTATAAAAACTCACCTTTGCTAGCAGACCAATACGTTTCTCTAGTAAAGACGGCGCAGCGAGAGTGGATCGATCTGCGAGACGCAGATTGCAAGCTTGAAGCCTTTGAAATAGAGGAGACCGCAGAGGCTTACCAAGTAACGATTGATAATTGTATATCAAGAATGAGTGATGACAGGGCGGACTATCTGAATCGCATCGCCCCTGACATATGAGGACACTGGAAACAACCGGTGTAGGCGTCGTTCGAGATAAATATGGGTGGACCACACCCACGCTAATATCTGTCACCCATAAAGAATGACACCGTATTGCCATCACCCCACAACCCTGCCATAAACGCGCATTCGCCATGACGCTACAAGGATGTACCGATGCGATTGCTGCGCCGAGCCCTGGGGGCTGTGTTGTTGTTGGCTGTGCTGGCCGCGGCCGTTGGGCTGTATTTCGTGGCCTACCCGAACCTTCCGGAGTACGAAGCGCCCGAAGCGCTGCATTATCTGGAGCAGTGGGACGCCACGCAGCGACAGACCTACTACTACACGCCGCAGGGCACTCAGGTTAAGGGGCTGGAGTACGACTGGTTCCGTGCGCTGGAGCTGCCCTTCAGCCGGGACAAGTTCACCACGCCCGACTACCTCGCGCGCTTCGGCTTTCTGGTCGATCCCGCGCAAAAAGCCACCGCGCTGAACCCCGGCAACCTGCCGGTGGGCTTTGCCCGCCATGAGGACGACGAGACCGGTCGCGCCTATCTGGATGTGACCTGCGCGGCCTGCCACACCGGCGAGCTGCGCTACCAAGGTCAGGCCATTCGTATCGACGGTGGCGCGGCGATGCATTCGCTGGCCTCCACCGTGCCGACCCTGCGCGGAGGCGCCTTTGGCCAGGCGCTGGGCATGAGCATGGCCTTCACCTATTACAACCCGCTCAAGTTCCGTCGCTTCGCCGAGCAGGTTCTGGGCGAGCGTTACGAGCAGGACCGCGCGCAGTTGCGCCACGACTTCAAGCAGGTTCTCGACCGTCTGCTTGGCACCGCCTACAACGACTGGCACCGCGGGCTCTACCCCACCGAAGAAGGCTTCGGCCGTACCGATGCGTTCGGTCGCATCGCCAACAGCGTGTTCGGCGATGCCATCGATCCGGCGAACTACCGCGTGGCCAACGCGCCGGTGAGCTACCCGCATCTGTGGGATATCTGGAAGTTCGACTGGGTGCAGTGGAACGGCTCGGCCATGCAGCCGATGGCGCGCAATATCGGTGAGGCGCTGGGTGTTGGCGCCACGCTGCGGCTGCTGCATGAGAACGGCCAGCCCATCGCCGAAGCCGAGCGCTACGCATCAGGCGTTCGCGTACGCGACCTGCACAGGCTGGAAACCACTCTCATGCAGCTGGCCCCGCCTCGCTGGCCCGAAGACGTGCTGGGCGCGATCGATCTCAAGCAGGCCAGCCTCGGTCGCGCGCTGTACAAGGAAAACTGTGCGCATTGCCACGACGCCAGGCCCAAGCCGGTCGACAAGCGTTTCGCTGCCGAACGCGACCCCGAGTGGCGCATGAAGGTGATCCCCACCTCCTTCGTCGGTACCGATCCGACCACGGCCGACAATATCGCCGACCACCGCTTCGACATGACCCGTCTGGGCTGGACTCAGGACGAGCTGGATCGTCTGGATGTGCGGCTGTATGGCGCGTCATCCAGCCCGCTCGATCTCGCCAGCCTGTCCAGCGCCAAGGGGCTGGCCTATATCACCGCCTATGTCGAAGAGCGCGCCTACCGTGACGCCGGCATCGGCGAGACCGAGCGCGCGGAATTCGACGGCTTCGGCCTGCCGATTGGCGTGCAGGAACTGCGCGGCTACAAGGCACGTCCGCTGGACGGCATCTGGGCGACGCCACCGTTCCTGCATAACGGCTCGGTCCCCACCTTGTTCCAGCTGCTGTCGCCGGTCGCCGAACGGCAGAAGCAGTTCTGGGTGGGTAGTCGCGAATACGACCCGCAGCACGTAGGTATCCGCACCGAGCGTTTCGACGGCGGCTTTCTGCTGGATACCGCGATCACCGGCAACAGCAACCGCGGCCATGAATTCCGCGCCGGCTGCCGCGGTAACGGCGTGATCGGCCGGGCACTGGCACCGCACGAGCGCTGGGCGCTGGTCGAGTACCTCAAGGTGCTCGGCGACCCCCGCGTCGAACCGCGTCTCGAGGAATTGCCGGCGCGCCCCCACAACCCCGGCCCAAGCTGCCCCTGACCTGCCCCCGCACAAGGATCTGTTTCATGCTGACAAGACTCTGGCTCTGGATCGGTCGCTTGCTGGGCCGGCTGCTGCTCGCCGTCACCGCCGTGGGCCTGGCAGGCTGGGCGGTTGCCGCCGTCCACTTTCACCTCACCCATCGTGGCCCCGTCTCCAGCGAAGAAGTCATCGCGCCGAGCGAAGCGGCCGACACCCAGGCGATCATCGCCGACGCCATTGCAGTGGTGGAGCAGCACAGGGAGAACACCCGTGTGCTGCGCGACGCCCATGCCAAGGCCCACGGCTGCGTGCGCGCCGAGGTCAGCGTGCGCGCTGACCTGGAGCCGACGCTGCGCCAGGGCGTTTTCAGCGAACCGGGCAAGACCTGGCAGGCCTGGGTGCGACTGTCCAACGGCAACGCCTATCCGCAGTTCGACCGCATCCGGGACGCGCGTGGGATGGCGATCAAGCTGCTCGACGTGCCGGGGGAAAAGCTCAGCCGCGACCCGCGCCACGCCAGTGAGCAGGACTTCGTGATGTTCAATCATCCGGTGTTCTTCGTCCGCGACGTCGCCGAATACCGCAGCAACTTCGCCGCCCAGGCGCAGGGCAAGAAGGCGCTGGCGTTCTTCCCGAGCGTTGATCCGCGCAGCTGGGAGCTGCGCCATCTGTTTATCGCGTTGCAGACCCTGGCGCCTGCACCGCAAAGCCCGGTTGCCACCACCTACAGCTCGGTGGCGCCCTACAAGTTCGGCCCGCATAACATCAAGTACCGGGTCATCCCGACGCCGGAGAACTGCCCGACCTACCAGCTGCCCGAGCAGAACCGCGACCTGCCGAATTTCCTGCGCAGTGCGCTCTACCAGCAGCTGTCCCTCGACCGCGCGCCCGCCTGCTTCGCCCTGCAGGTGCAGCGGCAGAACGCCGAGCACTACATGCCCATTGAGGACACCAGCATCGAGTGGGACGAAGCCATCGCGCCATTCGAGACGGTCGCCGACATCCGCCTCCCGCCGCAGGACTTCGACAGCCCCGAGCAGAATCTCGCCTGCGACAACCTCAGCTTCAACCCCTGGCACGCACTGCCGGAGCATCGCCCCATCGGCGGCATCAATCGGCTGCGCAAGGCGGTGTACGAGGCGATCAGCAGCTATCGGCTCGAGCGTAACGGCGCACTTTGACGCGACCGTCGTGGTCCATCCGCCGGCCGTTGCCGACCACGGGCCACCCGGTCCTGTCTTGCCGGGCAGAGCCCTGCTAGCATCAATCGGGACTCCATCGCCCGACATAGGCACCCGTTTGCAGAAGATGAGCTCCACCCTGTCCTCGTCTCCCGGTTCGGTGACCCTCGATCAAGGGGCTTCACCATTGCGGGCGCACATCGTCGGTGACTGGACCCTCACCCATTACGCAGCACTGCGTCGTGAGGTGCAGCGGCTCAGGGCGCGGATCGACGAGCGCAGCCAGATCGAGCTGAGCGGGCTGGGTGCACTGGATACGGCAGGCGCCGGCCTGCTGGTGGAACTGCTGGGGCCCGAGCGGATCGCCGCCATTGAAGCCTGGGCGCCGCAATTGCCGGCCGAACGCCTGGCGCTGCTGCGCACCGTCGCCAGCGCCCTGGATCAACCGGATGCCGCCGAGCCGCCGCGTGGCTATGCCTTCGGCGACATACTGGCCCACGTCGGTCGCACCGTCGCTGCGGTATGGAAGCAGCAGCGCATGCTGCTCGGCTTTATCGGCCTGACCCTGCAGACGCTGCTGCTGACGCTGCCGCGGCCGCGGCGCTGGCGGCTGACCTCACTGGCCGTACATATCGAGCAGACCGGGCTGGACGCGGTGCCGATCGTTGCGCTGCTGACCTTTCTGGTGGGCGCGGTGGTGGCCTTTCTTGGCGCGACGGTGCTCGCCGACTTCGGCGCGACCATCTACACCGTCAACCTGGTGGGTTTTTCCTTCCTGCGCGAATTCGGCGTGCTGCTGGCGGCGATCCTGCTCGCCGGGCGCAGCGCCAGCGCCTTCGCCGCGCAGATCGGCTCGATGAAATCCAACGAGGAAGTCGACGCGATCCGCACCCTAGGCCTGAGCCCGATCGAGCTATTGGTGCTGCCGCGCGTGCTGGCGATGCTGATCACCCTGCCGATCCTGACCTTCGTCGGCATGCTCAGTGGCATCGCCGGCGGCCTGGTGGCCTGCGTGCTGGCGCTGGACATCTCGCCGACGATGTTCTTCAACATCATGGCGCGCGACATCGCCGTCAGCCATTTTCTGGTCGGGCTGGGCAAGGCGCCGGTGTTCGCCTTCATCATCGCGGTGATCGGCTGTCTGGAAGGCTTCAAGGTCAGCGGCAGTGCGCAGTCGGTGGGCGAGCACACCACCTCCAGCGTGGTGCAGGCGATCTTCATGGTGATCCTGCTCGATGCCATCGCCGCGCTGTTCTTCATGGAGATGGGCTGGTGACGAGCGACGACGCACTGATCCAGGTACGCGGACTGGTCAACCGCTTCGGCAGCCAGACCGTGCACGACGGTCTCGACCTGGACATCCGTCGCGGCGAGATTCTCGGCGTGGTCGGCGGATCGGGCACCGGCAAGTCTGTGCTGCTGCGCAGCATCGTTGGCCTGCGCCGGCCCAATGAAGGCAGCGTCAGCGTGTTCGGCGAAAATCTGCTGGAACTGTCGGCCGAGCGCCGCTCGCAGGTGGAACGACGTTTCGGCGTACTGTTCCAGCGGGGCGCGCTGTTCACCTCGCTGAACCTGCAGGAGAACGTCGCCCTGCCGCTGATCGAGCATGCCGGGCTCGAGCGCCGCGACGCCGAGCACCTGGCGCGGCTGAAGCTGGCACTGGCCGGTCTCCCGGCCAATGCCGCGTGCAAGTATCCCGACGAACTGTCCGGGGGCATGGTCAAGCGCGCCGCCCTGGCCCGCGCGCTGGCGCTGGACCCGGAGGTGCTGTTCCTCGACGAGCCCACCGCCGGCCTCGACCCCATCGGCGCGGCAGCCTTCGACCAGTTGATCCTGACCCTGCGCGACGCGCTGGGCCTCAGCGTGTTTCTGGTAACCCACGATCTGGATACGCTCTA
>DNMQ01000093.1 GCA_003488145.1 Pseudomonas sp. | reverse complement strand
AGCAGGAATTCGGCATTGCGCCCGCCGCGTCCGTTGCCGCGCACGGTGACGGTGGTCTCGCCGCCGGACAGGATCACGCACGGCGCGGCGATCGGCTGGCGGTGCAGCACCACCTGGCGGGCGATGCCGGCATGCACCTTGGCCACTTCGCGTGCTTCGCCTTCCAGATCACCGAGGATCAGTGGGGTGATGCCGGCGTCACGGGCCGCCTGGGCCGCGGCATCGAGGGACTGCTGCGGCGTGGCGATCAGCTGGAAGTGGCTGCGCGAGAGCATCGGATCGCCCGGCTTGAGGGTTTCCGAGCGCGGATCCTCGAGCCAGGCGCGCACATTGGCTGGCACCTCGATGTGGTAACGCTCGAGAATCGCCAGCGCCTCGGCCGACGTGGTGGGGTCGGCGACGGTGGGGCCGGAGGCGATCACCGTGGCTTCGTCGCCGGGCACGTCGGAGATCGCGTAGGTGTACACGCTGGCCGGCCAGCAGGCTCTGGCCAGGCGGCCGCCCTTGATCGCCGAGAGGTGCTTGCGTACGCAGTTCATCTCGCCGATGTGCGCGCCGGAGCGCAGCAGCGCCTTGTTGATCGCCTGCTTGTCTGCCAGCGAGATGCCTTCGGCCGGCAATGCCAGCAATGACGAGCCGCCGCCGGAGAGCAGGAAGATCACCCGATCGCTTTCCTCGAGGTTGCTGACCAGCTCCAGCACACGGCGGGCGACGCGCTCGCCGGCGTCGTCCGGGACCGGGTGTGCGGCTTCCACCACTTCGATGCGCCGGCAGTCGGCGTGGTGTTCGTAGCGGGTCACCACCAGTCCGGACAGTTCACCTTCCCAGACCTTCTCGATGGCTTCTGCCATCGCCGCGGCCGCCTTGCCGGCGCCGATGACGATGGCACGGCCGCTGCGGTCTTCGGGCAGATGGTCGGCGAGTACATGGCGCGGATGGGCGGCCTCGATGGCGCTATCGAACAACTGGCGCAGCAGGGCTTGCGGGTCGAGGGTCATCTGAAGCTCCTTGTATGAGGTCTGCAACCGATTCCAGACCTTAGGGCTCGCCAATGCAAGCGCTAAGGTCTGCAATTGAAATCGACCCGCCCGGCAGTCGGGCCGTGACTCCTTGTGCCGGGCGAATCGAAAAGGTGCCGTCTGGTGACGGCGGTCGGGCTGAGATGCGCAGGTCATGCTGGTCGTGGGGAGACGCGATGATTCCGACCTGACGCACCTCTGGCCCGGCCCTTTGAGCGGCGCTGCGCGGGCGTTGCGATGACCCACCACCCGGTCTGTCTGTCCCTGAAGGTGGGGTCGCTGGCCCATTGCAGCGTGCTCGAAGGCTTTACTCCTTGCGGATCGAGAAGTTGGCCATGTGCTCCAGGCCCTTGATCAGCGCCGAGTGGTCCCAGCCGCTGCCGCCGATTGCCGCGCAGGTGCTGAACACCTGCTGGGCATTGGCGGTGTTGGGCAGATTCAGGCCCAGCTCGCGGGCACCGGCCAGGGCGAGGTTGAGGTCCTTCTGGTGCAGACTGATGCGGAAGCCCGGGTCGAAGGTGCCCTTGATCATGCGCTCGCCGTGCACCTCGAGAATCTTCGAGCCGGCGAAACCGCCCATCAGCGCCTCGCGCACCTTGGCCGGGTCGGCGCCGTTCTTCGCGGCGAACAGCAGGGCCTCAGCGACCGCCTGAATGTTCAGCGCGACGATGATCTGGTTGGCCACCTTGGCGGTCTGGCCGTCGCCGTTGCCGCCGACCAGTGTGATGTTCTTGCCCATTGCCTGGAACAGCGGCAGGGCACGGGCGAAGCTTTCTTCGCTGCCGCCGACCATGATCGACAGCGTTGCGGCCTTGGCGCCGACTTCACCGCCTGATACCGGTGCGTCGAGGTACTGGGCGCCGGTGGCGTTGATCTTCTCGGCGAACGCCTTGGTGGCACTGGGCGAGATCGAGCTCATGTCGATCACCACCTTGCCCGGGCCGACGCCAGCGGCGATGCCCTGGTCGCGGAACAGCACGTCCTCGCCCTGCGGCGGATCCGGAACCATGACGATGATGAACTCTGCCTCCTGCGCGACTTCCTGCGGGGTGGCCAGGGCGATGGCGCCGGCCTGCACCAGGTCGGCGGGTGCCTTGTCATGATGTTCGGAAAGGAACAGTTGGTGGCCTGCGTTCTGCAGGTTGCTTGCCATGGGCTTGCCCATGATTCCGGTGCCGATAAATCCGATCTTAGCCATGGTCGTTTCTCCTCAAATGCTGTTCGGGTCAGATGGCGTTGTGTGTCTTCAGCCAGGCGAGGCCTTCGGCGGTGCTGGTGGCCGGCTTGTACTCGCAGCCGACCCAGCCCTGGTAGCCGATACGGTCCAGGTGCTCGAACAGGAAGTGGTAGTTGATCTCGCCGGTGCCCGGTTCGTTACGGCCCGGGTTGTCGGCCAGCTGGATATGGTTGATCGCGTCCAGGTTGGCTTCGATGGTCCGCGCGAGGTCTCCCTCCATGATCTGCATGTGGTAGATGTCGTACTGCAGGAACAGGTTGGGGTGACCGACCTTGCCGCGGATCTCCTGCGCCTGGGAGGTGTTGTTGAGGAAGAAGCGCGGGATGTCGCGAGTGTTGATCATCTCCATCACCAGGCGAATGCCGGCTTCCTCGAGCTTCTGCGCGGCGTAGCGCAGGTTTTCGATAAAGGTGATTTCCAGCTGGCCGAGGTCGGCGCCACGCGGGGCGATGCCGGCCAGGCAGTTGACCTGGTTGTTGCCCAGCACCTTGGCGTAGGCGATGGC
>DNMQ01000091.1 GCA_003488145.1 Pseudomonas sp. | reverse complement strand
GCGCAGATCTGGCTGAAGGACATCGACGCCGACTTCGCCGCCATGAACGAGGTCTGGAGCGACTGGCTGCCAGCAGGCTGCGCACCGGCACGGGCGACGGTACAGGCGCGTCTGGCCTCGCCCGAGGTGCTGGTCGAGATCATGGTGATCGCTGCGCGCGCCTGACCACAGCGGTCTATCGTTCCTGCGCCGGCCAACCACAGTTGCAACCACCCACAATACAAACAAGAGGGAACCGCAATGAACCACCAGATCCGTAACGGCCTGTTCGGCATCACCCTGGCCGGCGTGCTCGCCAGCGCCTTGGCGAGCACCAGCGTGCTGGCACAGGAGCGCTTCGTCACCATCGGCACCGGAGGGCAGACCGGCGTGTATTACACCGCCGGCCAGTCGGTGTGCCGCTTCCTCAATCGTGCCGAGGTGAAGCCCGCCATCAAATGCAACGCACCCTCGACCGCGGGCAGCGTGACCAACATCGTGTCGTTGCACAAAGGCGAGTATGACTTCGGCTTCATCCAGTCCGACCATCAGCACAAGGCGCTGCAGGGCCTGGCGCCCTTCGACAAGGAAGGCGCCGTCGAACTGCGCGCGGTGTTCTCGCTGCAGTCGGAGATTCTCACCGTGGTCGTTCGCAACGACAGCGGCATCACCGATCTGGCCGGACTCGAAGGCAAGCGGGTAAACATCGGCGTGCCCGGCTCGGGTAGTCGCGACACCTTCGAGGAGGTCATGCAGGTCAAGGGCTGGACCAACGCCAGCTTCTCCCTGGCCGCGGAACTCAAACCGGCGGAAATGGCTTCCGCCTTGGGTGACAACAACCTTGACGCCATCACCTATGTGGTCGGCCATCCGAGCGGTGCGATCCAGGAAGCCTTGACCAATGTAAAGGCCAGGATCATTCCCGTGCAGGGCGCCGAGATCGACAGCCTGCTGGCCAAGGCCGATTACTACAGCGCCGTGGAAATCCCCGCAGGGCTCTACCCGGGCGTGGAAGGCGCCATTCCATCGATCGGCGGCAAAGCCGTGCTGGCGACCACCAGCAAGACCGACCCGGAGGTGGTCTATCAGCTGGTCAAGTCGGTATTCGACAACCTCGATAGGTTCAAGCGCCTGCATCCAGCCTTTGCCGATCTAAAGGCCGAAGACATGATTCGCGTCGGACTGACTGCGCCACTGCACGAGGGCGCCGAGCGTTATTACAAGGAGAAGGGTTGGCTGTAAGCCGACGAAATCAGCGGGCGTCACTGCCCGCTGAGTACAGGCTCAGAGCTCCACGGACAGGCTAACGCTCAGGTTGCGCGGCTCACCCGGCATGATCCAGACATTGCTGTAGGAGCGCTCGTAGTAGGTCCGGTCGAAGGCGTTGTTCAGGTTCACGCCGAGGGTCAGCTTTTGCGTCGCCTTGTAGCGCGCCAGCAGGTCCACGGTCGTGTACGACGGCAACTCGAAGTCGCTATCGGCCTGCCCTGCCCGATCACCCACGTAGTTCACGGCGCCGCCAAGGGAGAGTCCGCTGAGATCACCATCGAGGAATTCGTAGGTGGTCAGCAGGCTGCCGCTGTGGCGCGGTACGTTGAGCAGCCGGCTGCCGCTGGCCAGGGTGTTGTCGCGAGTCACCTCGGCATCCACGTAGGCGTAACCACCGATCACGCGAATCGCATCGGTCAGCTGTCCTGCCAGCTGCAGGTCAATCCCGCGGCTGCGCACCTCACCGGCGGCGATCTGAAAGCCGCTGTTCGCCGGATCGCTGGTCAGCACGTTTTCCTTGGTCAGATGGAACGCTGCGGCGGTGAGCCCCAGACGGCCGTCGAACAGGTCGAGTTTGACCCCCGCCTCATAGCCCACGCCCTCTTCCGGATCGAACGTGGCGCCGCTGAAGTCGGCGCCATTGTTTGGCTTGAACGACTGCGAGGCGTTGGCGAACAGCCCGACCTCCGGTATCAGCTGATAGAGCACACCGACACGAGGCGTGACCTTTTCATGAGTCTGCTCGGTGCGCCGGCCAGCAACCTCATTGTCCAGGCGTTGTTCGTAGTGGTCATAGCGGGCGCCGATGACCCCGAAGAGCTTGTCGGTAAAGCGAATCTGGTCCTGCAGGTTTAGCGCCCGGCTATGCACCAGCTCATTGCGGTCAACCGTACGCGCCGGGTTGAACGCCGGACGCGGTGTACCGTAGACCGGGTTGAAGAGATCGATGGTGCGCAGGTTGTTGGAGCGCAGCATGAACTCGCTCAGGGCGTAACGCTCGTACTCGGTGCCGATCAACAGCTGATGCTCGATCGAACCGGTATCGAAGCGCCCACGCAGCTCCAGTTGGGTGATCGCGTCCTGCCAGTCGTAGTCGCGATAACGCAGGTTGCGGGTCAGCGTGCGGCCGTCTGCTGCGACCTCTGCCGCTTCGGTGGCGTAGCCATCCATCCGGCCCTGCTTGTAGTGGCTGGCCAGGCGTAGCGTCCAGACTTCGTTGAGGTCGTGTTCGAGTTCGGCCTGCAGCGTTTCGTTGTCGTTGCTGATCGGCCCATCCGAGGGTTCGCCATAGAACGCTGAGCGGGACACCTTGCCCAGGTCGCCACCGGGCGCGACCACGCCGCGATCGAAGGTCTGGCGGTTGCGCACCACCTCTGCCTGCACCAGCAGCCGCGTATCAGGGCTCAGCTCCCAGCTGAAGGACGGCGCGACGAACTGGCGCTCAGCCTCGCGATGATCGCGGAAGCTATTGCCATCTTCGATGGCGATGTTCATGCGATAGAGCATGTTGCCGTCTTCATCGAGCGGCGTGTTCACGTCCAGCGCAGTGCGATAGCGATCCCATCGACCGGCGCTGAGATCGAGACGGGCAGGTCTGGCTCGACAGTCGATCGATATCAGAAGGCACGCGCGATAACTACAAGTCGGTGCTCAATATCTGGTGGATGCCTTATCTCGCAACAACCCCCCTCCCCAATCTGACGACCGCCTTCATGCGCGAGCTCGTCGTCCAGATCCCATGGACCTCGGACGGCGTTAAGGCGAACGCCATGAACAAGCTGAGCACCATTCTTGAGTCGGCGGTTTCGGACAGGTTGATTGCGGAGAACCCGATCCAGGCGCTGGACATACCAACGCGGACGGAAGCGAAGGTTGACCCGTTCACGCAGGATGAGGCGGACAGGATCATTGCCAGGCTCTACGAAACGGAGCACTGGCCCAGCCAGATATACGCGGCCTTCTTTGAGTTCGCTTTCTACACCGGAATGCGGCTAGGAGAGATCGCCGCCCTTCGCTGGGAAGAGGTCGATCTGAAGAGACGTACGGTCCACGTCTGCAGGTCCGTAGCAAAGAAGAAGGTCGTCGAGAGAACGAAGACCAAGAAGGACAGGTTTGTGCTGTTGAATGACCGGGCCGTTCATGCTCTTTTGTTCGCCAAGCAGTACGCCGAGCGGCGCGCGTCCGGCAGCGGCCGGCTGACCGATTTCCCGTTTTGCTTCCCGCCCAGCAAGAGCTCACAGTTCATTCAGCAGACGAGTGACCTGCATCATCAGTGGCGCCCGACGCTGAAGGCGCTGGGTATTCGCTACCGACCTCCGTACAATGCGCGCCACACCTACGCAACCATGTGCCTGATGGTGGGGATGACCCCCGCCTTCATCGCCAAACAGCTCGGCCATTCGATACAGATTCTACTGTCTCGCTATGCCCGCTGGATCGATGGCGCAGGTGACTGGGCAGAGATGAGCAAATTACGTTTTGCCCCAAAAATGCCCCAAGCCGAAGCCTAACCCTCTGAAACCCGCGAGATAGAGTACCTTGATTTCTACCGCCAACATCACCATGCAGTTCGGTGCCAAGCCGCTGTTCGAAAACGTTTCCGTCAAGTTCGGCGGTGGCAACCGCTACGGTCTGATCGGCGCCAATGGCTGCGGCAAGTCGACCTTCATGAAGATTCTCGGTGGCGATCTGGAGCCGTCCGCCGGCCAGGTGATGCTCGAGCCGAACGTGCGCCTGGGCAAGCTGCGCCAGGATCAGTTCGCCTACGAAGAATTCAACGTGATCGACACGGTGATCATGGGCCACGAGGAACTGTGGAAGGTTAAGGCTGAGCGCGACCGCATCTATTC
>DNMQ01000038.1 GCA_003488145.1 Pseudomonas sp. | reverse complement strand
CAGCAGTACAACAAGATCGATGGCGCCAAGACTTCCGTGCAGGCCACCAAGGCTTCGGTGGAAAACCTCAACCTGCTGCAGGCCGGCCGTGGCGAACTGGCCTTCTCCCTGGGTGACTCGGTTGCCGACGCCTGGAACGGTGTCGAGGACGCCGGCTTCAAGGCTCCGCTCAAGCGCCTGCGCGCCATCGCCGGTACCTATAACAACTACATCCAGATCGTTGCCAGCGAAGAGTCCGGCATCAAGACCCTGGAAGACCTCAAGGGCAAGCGCATCTCCGTCGGCGCGCCGAAGTCCGGCACCGAGCTGAACGCCCGCGCGATCTTCAAGGCCGCCGGTCTGGACTACAAGGACATGGGCCGCGTCGAGTTCCTGCCCTACGCCGAGTCGGTCGAGCTGATCAAGAACCGCCAGCTGGACGCCACCCTGCAGTCCTCGGGCCTGGGCATGGCCGCCATCCGCGACCTGGCCAGCACCATGCCGGTGACCTTCGTCGAGATTCCGGCCGCCGTGGTCGAGAAGATCGAGAGCGACGCCTACCTGCCCGGCGTGATCCCGGCCGGTACCTACGACGGTCAGGATGACGACGTTCCGACCGTGGCCATCACCAACATCCTGGTCAGCCACGAGAAGGTCTCCGATGAAGTGGCCTACCAGATGACCAAACTGATGTTCGACAACCTGTCGTCCCTGGGCAACGCCCACTCCGCCGCCAAGGACATCAAGCTGGAAAACGCCACCAAGAACCGGCCGATTCCGCTGCACCCGGGTGCCGAGCGCTTCTACAAGGAAGCCGGGGTTCTCAAGTAACCCAGCGCTAATAGACGGGCGGAGCGGGCCCTGCGGCCTGCTCCAGCCCGCATCCTTGTAGCAGCAGGCTTGCCCGCGTTGCCTCGTTGGCAAGCCTGCTTCTACAGGCCCCCACCTTGCAGTGAGAGAGTGATTCCCATGAGCGAAAGCCAAGGGCTGCACGCCAGCCCCAGCGAATGGCCGAGGGCGCTGTTCTACGTCGCCCTGCTGTTCTCCATCTATCAGATCGTCACCGCCGCCTTTCACCCGGTGTCCAGCCAGGTGCTGCGCGCCGGTCACGTCGGCTTCCTGTTGCTGCTGGTGTTCCTCTGCTATCCGGCCCGCGGCAACGGCAAGCCGTTCCAGCCAGTGGCCTGGCTGCTTGGCCTGGCCGGTTTCGCGACCTTTTTCTACCAGTGGTATTTCGAGGCGGACCTGATCCAGCGCTCCGGCGACATGACCACCACCGACATGGTGGTCGGCCTGACGCTGATCGTGCTGGTCTTCGAGGCCGCTCGCCGGGTGATGGGCATCGCCCTGCCGATCATCTGCGGGCTGTTCCTCGCCTACGGCCTGCTCGGCGAATACCTGCCCGGTGATCTCGCGCACCGCGGCTATTACCTGGACCAGATCGTCAACCAGCTGTCGTTCGGCACCGAAGGCCTGTACGGCACGCCGACCTACGTTTCGGCGACCTACATCTTCCTGTTCATCCTGTTCGGCTCGTTCCTCGAGCAGGCGGGGATGATCAAGCTGTTCACCGACTTCGCCATGGGCCTGTTCGGCCACAAGCTCGGCGGCCCGGCCAAGGTGTCGGTGGTGTCCTCGGCATTGATGGGCACCATCACCGGTTCCGGCGTGGCCAACGTGGTCACCACCGGCCAGTTCACCATCCCGCTGATGAAGCGCTTCGGCTATCGCCCGGCGTTCGCCGGTGGCGTCGAGGCCACCTCGTCGATGGGCAGCCAGATCATGCCGCCGGTGATGGGCGCAGTGGCGTTCATCATGGCCGAAACCATCAACGTACCCTTCGTCGAGATCGCCAAGGCCGCGCTGATTCCGGCCCTGCTGTACTTCGGCTCGGTGTTCTGGATGGTGCACCTGGAAGCCAAGCGCGCCGGCCTCAAGGGCCTGCCGAAGGACGAGTGCCCGAGTGCCTGGGCCGCAGTGAAGGAACGCTGGTACCTGCTGATTCCGCTGCTGGTGCTGGTCTGGCTGCTGTTCTCCGGACGCACACCGATGTTCGCCGGCACCATCGGCCTGGCGCTGACGGCGATCGTCATCCTCGGCTCGGCAATCATCCTCAAGGTGTCGTCGTTCGGCCTGCGAATCGCCTTCTGGATCGCCCTCGGCCTGCTCTGCGCCGGTTTCTTCCAGCTCGGCATCGGGGTGATCTTCGGCGTCATCGCGGCTCTGGTGGCCGTATGCTGGTTCATCAAGGGCGGTCGCGACACCCTGGTCATCTGCCTGCACGCGCTGGTCGAAGGTGCGCGGCATGCGGTGCCGGTGGGTATCGCCTGCGCCCTGGTCGGGGTGATCATCGGCATCGTTTCGCTGACCGGCGTGGCCTCGACCTTCGCGGGGTACATCCTCGCGGTCGGCGAGAACAACCTGTTCCTTTCGCTCATCCTGACCATGCTGACCTGCCTGGTGCTGGGCATGGGCATCCCGACCATTCCCAACTACATCATCACCAGCTCGATCGCCGCACCCGCGCTGCTCGACCTGGGCGTGCCGCTGATCGTCTCGCACATGTTCGTCTTCTACTTCGGCATCATGGCCGACCTCACCCCGCCGGTGGCCCTGGCCTGCTTCGCCGCCGCGCCGATCGCCAAGGAGAAGGGCCTGAAGATCAGCATGTGGGCCATCCGCATCGCCATCGCCGGTTTCATCGTGCCGTTCATGGCGGTGTACAACCCGGCGCTGATGATGCAGGGCGGGGACTGGGGCGCCACGCTGTACATGCTGTTCAAGGCGGCCTTCGCCATCGGCCTGTGGGGCGCGGTGTTCACCGGCTACCTGCAGCGGCCCATGGCGCTGTGGGAGAAACTGCTGGGCTTCGTCGCCGGTGCGGCGATGATCCTCGCCACGCCGATGAGTGACGAGGTCGGCTTCGCCCTCGGTGTGATCTTCCTCGCTCAGCACATCTGGCGCGCCCGCCGCGCCGAGCGTCTGGCGGCCGCATGATCGGTCTGTGCCTGGGGTTGGCAGGCGTGGTGTGGGCCGAAGTGCCCGCCCCCGCCTTCACCCTGGCGTGGAACCACACGATCGAGAAGATCCGCTGGGAAGAGGATTACCGCGTGACGCCGGACGGGCTGCTGCTCGGCGAAGCGCGGGTCAAGGGTTCTGGTGCCGGGATGGAAATCCCGGATGACGCCGAACTGCGCGACGGGGCCTGGCACTACCAGCGCCAGATGCCTGCGTTGCCACTCCTGCGCCTGGGGCGAACCCCCGAGGC
>DNMQ01000461.1:4494-4863 GCA_003488145.1 Pseudomonas sp. | reverse complement strand
CGTTAGCGGTTTTCAGTGATGTTCTTCATGGGCAGAGCTCAGGTACACCACCGTCAGTACCATGAAGATGAAGGCCTGAAGCGGAATCACCAGGATATGGAAGATCGCCCAGGGCACATTCAGGGTCCACTGCACGTAGAACGGCAGCAGAGCGATGAGGATGAACACCACCTCACCGGCATACATGTTGCCGAACAGACGCAGCGCGAGGCTGAGCGGCTTGGTCAGCAGGCCGAGAATCTCGAGGAACAGGTTGAACGGCACCAGCGACCAGTGGTTGAACGGAGTGAACGCCAGCTCCTTGCTGAAGCCACCGAAACCCTTGACCTTGACGCTGTAGAAGAGGATCAGAATGAACACGCCGAGCGA
>DNMQ01000461.1:0-4468 GCA_003488145.1 Pseudomonas sp. | reverse complement strand
GCCATGAAGCCCATGTCACGAGCTTCCAGACCCGTCTGAGCGATGGTCCAGGTGGCCTGATCGAGAACGGAGCCATCAGCACGCTCGTAACCTGCCGGCAGCTTGCCGTAGGTGAGGTTTTGCAGGTGGTGCTGGATATATTCAGCCGGGGTACTCGCCATAAACGCCTCAATGCTCAATGCTTCGGATTGTTTTTCATCAGCAGGAGCGCGCTTGCTCCGACACCCAGAACCAGCAGATAGCCGGCAAACAAGGCGATCGGTTCCAGCGGTTTCACTCCCACGAACACCAACGCAAAAAGCGCTGCTGCCAGAATCTGTTTACCCATCTCGCCAGACCAGAACGACTGGATGATCGCCTGAGTCGAACGTGCGCCAAAGTAACGAAAGGCCTTGTACGCGAAATACACGTTCGCTGACAGCGCAATCAAACCACCGCACAGCGCGGAGTAGCCGGCGACCATACCAAAAACCAGGCCACATGAGACAGCGGTCACTACTACGACCATTGCCTGCATCAGCAATACGCGAAATGCCGGAAGGCGATGGAAGGGTGTTCTGTTGCGTATGTTCACCTGAATTCCATCGCTGTAGCAGGCCGCGTAAATAATTGTCCGCAGTCAAAAAAGCGCGGCGAGTATAGGAGCAGGCCAGCCAGGGTTCAACTCTCCGGTAGTATTTTCCGACCGGCACTACAAACAATTTGTATCAGCGGATGTGGGCCAATACACCCTGCAGTTCATCCAGCGAACTGTAGCGGATCACCAGCTGCCCTTTGCCCCTCTGTCCGTGCTTGATCTGCACCGGAGAGCCCAGGCGTTCCGCCAGGCGCTGCTCCAGACGGCTGATGTCCGGGTCGACCTTGACTTCGGCTTTCGGTGTTTCCTTGCTGCTCAACCACTGACGCACCAGGGCTTCGGTCTGGCGCACGGTCAGGCCACGTGCGACAACGTGCCGCGCGCCTTCGACCTGCTGTTCCGCTGGCAGACCTAGCAATGCTCGCGCGTGGCCCATCTCCAGGTCACCGTGTGACAGTAGCGTCTTGATCTCTTCCGGCAGCGCAATCAGGCGCAGCAAATTGCTTATCGAGACACGCGACTTGCCTACCGCGTCGGCAACTTGCTGCTGGGTCAGCTGGAACTCCTGTTGCAAGCGCTGCAGCGCGACGGCTTCCTCGATCGGATTCAGGTCTTCGCGCTGGATGTTCTCGATCAGCGCCATGGCAATGGCCGCTTCGTCCGGCACTTCGCGAACCAGCGCCGGCACCTTTTCCAACCCGGCCTGCTGGCTGGCACGCCAGCGACGTTCACCGGCGATGATCTCGAAACGGCCACCGCTGACGGGACGCACCACGATCGGCTGCATCACGCCGTGGGTCTTGATCGACTGGGCCAGCTCCTCCAGGGCCTGCGGGTCCATATCGCGGCGCGGCTGGTACTTGCCGCGCTGGATCAGGTCCAGCGGCAGGTGCTGGAGTTCACGGGTATCGACCTTCGCAGCCTCTTCCTGCATTGCCGAAACACTGGCGCCGCCGAGCAGGGCATCGAGTCCACGGCCTAGGCCTCTTTTCTTGGTCGCCATGAGTAGTCCTTATGCGGGGGCGCCACGCGCCGACTGACGCTGGCGTCGCGACAGTTCACCGGCCAGGGCCAGATAGGCCAGAGCGCCCTTGGATTGCTTGTCGTAGACCAGCGCCGGCATGCCGTGGCTGGGGGCCTCGGCGAGCCGGACGTTGCGCGGGATAACGGTGTCGTAGAGTTTGTCGCCGAAATGCGCCTTGAGCTGTTCGGATACATCGTTGGTCAGACTGCTGCGCGGGTCGTACATGGTGCGCAGCAGGCCTTCGATCTTCAGGCTGGGGTTGAGCGCCTGGCCGATACGCTGGATCGAATTGACCAGATCGGTAAGCCCTTCGAGCGCGTAATACTCGCACTGCATGGGAATGATGACGCCGTCCGACGCAGCCAGCGCGTTGATGGTCAGCATCGACAGCGACGGCGGGCAATCGATGAGGATGTAGTCGTAGTTCTCCCGCACCGGTGCCAGTGCTTCACGCAGGCGTTTTTCCTTGGCCGGCAGATTCAGCAGGGCCACTTCCGCCGCGGTCAGGTCGCGATTGGCCGGCAGCAACTGATAGCCGCCATGCTCGGAGAACTGCATGGCATCCACCAGGCTGCATTCGCCGATCAGTACGTCGTAGATCGAGTACTCCAGCCCGAGCTTGTCCACACCGCTACCAGTGGTGGCGTTGCCCTGGGGGTCGAGATCGATCAGCAGCACGCGACGGCGCGTGGCAACCAGCGAAGCCGCAAGGTTGATGCAGGTGGTGGTCTTGGCGACACCGCCCTTCTGGTTGGCAATGGCGAAAACTTTAGCCATGGTCAGTGTCTGTCCGGGTCATGAAGTGCGGCGCAGTATCAGCAGATGGCGCTGGCCTTGGCAACCGGGAACCTTGAGTACGTGACAGGCATCGAGGCGGAAGTCGGCGGGCAGCCGTTGCAGTTCGTCGTCCGGCTGCACGCCCTTCATCGCCAACCAGCGCGTCTGGGTATTGCCCAGATGCCGCGTCCAGCTGGCGAAGTCCTCAAGGGAACTGAAGGCGCGCGAGGTGATGCCGTCGAAGGCTTCCGCCGGCTGGAACTGCTCGACGCGGCTGTGCACGACTTCGAGGTTGGCCAGTTTCAGCTCCAGCTTCACCTGCGTCAGGAATCGCGTTTTTTTCCCATTGGAGTCCAGCAGCGTGAAGCTGCGATCAGGAAACATGATCGCCAGCGGCACGCCAGGCATGCCACCACCGCTGCCGACGTCCAGCCAGGTCTGTCCGGACTCGGCAACGAAGGACACCACGCTCAGGCTGTCGAGCAGGTGTCGCGAAACCATTTCGTCGGGATCGCGCACCGCGGTGAGGTTGTAGGCCTTGTTCCACTTGATCAGCAGTGCCAGGTACGCCAGCAACTGCTGCTGTTGCCCTTCACTCAGCTCGACGCCTAGCGCCAGGGCGCCGCGCACGAGTTCGGCGGCATGGGATTCGCTGACCAGACTCATCAGGCGCTCTGCTCCAGCTGCTGGCCGGCATTGCGCTTCTTCAGATGAATCATCAGCAGCGACACCGCAGCGGGAGTGACTCCCGGAATACGCGAGGCCTGCCCGAGCGTCTCAGGCCTTGCCTGACCGAGCTTGTGCTGAATCTCCTTCGACAAGCCCGGAATCGTCGTGTAGTCGAGATTCTCCGGCAAGGCGATGTTTTCGCTGGCACGCAGTCGTTCGATCTCGTCTTGCTGCCGTTCGATGTAGCCGGCGTACTTGGTCTTGATCTCGACCTGCTCGGCAACCTGAGGATCCTGCGCACCGTCACCGGTCAGTTCGATCAGGCTCTGGTAATCGATTTCCGGACGGGCCAGCAGATTGAGCAGGTTGTACTCGCGAGCCAGCGGGCTGCCGAAACGCTCGGCGATGGCATCGCCCTGTGGTGTGCCGGGACGAACCCAGCAACTCTTCAGGCGCTGCTCCTCGAGCTCGATACCTTCGCGCTTGGCGCAGAACGCAGCCCAGCGGGCATCGTCCACCAGCCCCAGTTCGCGGCCCTTCTCGGTCAGACGAAGATCGGCATTGTCCTCACGCAGGATCAGCCGGTATTCGGCACGCGAGGTGAACATCCGATAGGGCTCCTGGGTACCGAGGGTGATCAGGTCATCGACCAGCACGCCTAGGTAGGCCTCATCGCGGCGCGGACACCAGCTGTCCTTGCCCTGCGCCCGCAGCGCAGCGTTGGCTCCGGCGAGCAGTCCCTGGGCACCAGCTTCTTCGTAACCGGTGGTGCCATTGATCTGACCGGCGAAGAATAGCCCGCCGATCACCTTGGTCTCCAGGCTGTACTTGAGATCGCGTGGGTCGAAGTAGTCGTACTCGATGGCATAGCCCGGCCGCACGATGTGGGCGTTCTCCATGCCACGGATGCTCTGCACGATCTGCAGCTGCACATCGAACGGCAACGAGGTGGAGATGCCGTTGGGATACAGCTCATGAGTGGTCAGGCCTTCGGGCTCGAGGAAGACCTGATGGCTGTCCTTGTCGGCAAAACGATGGATCTTGTCTTCGATCGACGGGCAGTAGCGCGGGCCGACGCCCTCGATCACGCCGGAATACATCGGCGAACGATCGAGGTTGGCGGCAATGATTTCGTGCGTTCGCGCGTTGGTGTGAGTGATCCAGCAGCTGACCTGCGGCGGGTGCTGCTCGCGGCTACCGAGGAAGGACATCCCCGACAGCGGGGTGTAGCCGGGTTGCTCGGTCATCTGCGAGAAAACCAACGACCGATCGTCGAAACGCGTCGCCGTGCCGCTCTTCTTCCGAACGAACCGCAACGGCAGTTCGCGCAGTAGCTGGGCCTGGGCGAGCGAAGGGGCGTCGCCGAACCGCACGGCCGTACCGATCCGCCAATCGATGGCGGTAAGTATGAACCGTGAAGG
>DNMQ01000236.1 GCA_003488145.1 Pseudomonas sp. | reverse complement strand
CAGGTAGTCGTCGGCACCCGCCTGCAGGCCGGTGACCCGGTCGCTGACCGCATCGCGCGCGGTGAGCACCAGCACCGGTAGTTCCAGGCCCTGTTGGCGCAGGCGTCGCAGCAGGGTGATGCCGTCTTCGTCGGGCAGGCCGAGGTCGAGGATCAGCACATCGAAGTGCGCCGCACGCAGCAGGGCTTCGGCATCCGCCGCGGTCGCAGCATGGTCGACGATCAAGCCCTGGGCATTGAGCCCGGCGACGATGCCGCTGGCGATCAGTACATCGTCTTCGGCAAGCAGCACGTGCATGGGTAGGGTCCGCAGAAAAAGCTCAAGGGTGGACCTTAGCGATTAAGGCAGCGTTATGCAGCCCGTACCACGGTGTTAATGGCGCGTTAATCCCGTCGCGGCATGCTGCGCGGCAGTCATTTCTCGGCCAGGACTCTCATGCGCATATTGGTTCTTCTGCTGTTTCTGTTGGCGCCCGGATTGGCGCTGCCGGCCGGTGGGCTGTTTGGCGGCAGCTCGCAGGATGATTTTCTGCCGGTGGAAGAGGCGTTCGCGCTGACGGTCAGCCCGCAGGAGAACGGCGCGACGCTGCTGCACTGGCGGATCGCACCGGGCTATTACCTCTATCAGCAGCGCCTGCAGTTCGACGGCCTGCCGCCGGAGCGCCAGCCGCCCCTGCCCGAGGGCGAGGCCTACAGCGACGAGTTCTTCGGCGACTCGCAGATCTACCGCGACAGCCTCGAACTGCTGATCCCGCCGGGCGCGGAGAACAGTGTGCGTCTCGGCTGGCAGGGCTGCGCCGATGCCGGGCTCTGCTATCCGCCGCAGACCCGCGAGGTGTCGTTGACTGGCAACGGCACGGCGGCAGCGCCTGGGCTGGCCGAAGATCAGGCGCTGGTCAGCGGCCTCGAAAGTCAGGCACTGGCCTGGAGCCTGCTGGTCTTCTTCGGCCTCGGCTTGCTGCTGGCCTTCACCCCCTGTTCGCTGCCGATGCTGCCGATCCTGGCGGGCATCGTGGTAGGCAGCGGTGCCACCTCGCGCCGTGGTTTTGCCCTGGCGGCGACCTACGTAGTCAGCATGGCGTTGGTCTACGCCGGGCTCGGTGTACTGGCGGCGCTGCTCGGCGCCAACCTGCAGGCGGCGCTGCAGCAGCCCTGGCTGCTGACCAGTTTCGCCGTGCTGTTCGTGTTGCTGGCGCTGCCGATGTTCGGTTTGTTCGAGCTGCAGTTGCCGGTGGCGCTGCGTGATCGCCTGCAGCGTGCCGGTGATCGCCAGCGTGGTGGCAGTCTCGCCGGTGCTGGCGCGCTGGGTGTGCTCTCCGGACTGCTGGTCGGCCCCTGCATGACCGCACCTCTGGCCGCCGCGCTGCTGTTCATCGCACAGAGCGGCAGTGCGCTGCAGGGTGGCTTGGTGCTGTTCGCGCTGGGCCTCGGCATCGGCACGCCGTTGCTGTTGCTGGTGACGGTCGGCCAGCGTTTTCTGCCCAAGCCGGGCGCCTGGATGGACCGGGTCAAGGTGGTATTCGGCTTTCTCTTCCTGGCGGCCGCGCTGTTCGTTGCGCGTCCGTTGCTGGCCGACTGGCTATGGCTGGGCCTGTGGGGGGCGCTGCTGGTGGTGCTCGCCACCGCATTGCTGAATGTGGCGCAGGTAGTGCAACGTCAGCGAGTGCTCTGTCAGGCCAGCGGCATTCTGCTGGGCCTGTGGGGCGCAGCGATGCTGCTCGGTGCCGCCGGCGGAGCGGATGATCCGCGTCGGCCGCTGGCGATCTATGCCGGAGGCGTGGCGGGTGCCATCTCCGACGAAGCTCACGCGCTCGGTTTCAGCGATCCGTCCGTGCTGGATCGTGAGCTGGCAGCGGCCAAAGCGCAGGGCCAGTGGGTGCTGATCGATTACTACGCCGACTGGTGCGTCTCCTGTAAGGTCATCGAGAAGGAGGTCTTCGGCAATGCCGAGGTGCAGGCGAGCCTGGACGGCGTGCGCGTGCTGCGCCCCGACGTGACCCGCAGCGACGCCGCCAGCCGCGAATTGCTGGACCGTTACCAGGTGCTCGGCCCGCCGACGCTGCTGTGGATCGGCCCGGATGGCGTCGAGCGCCGCGAACGCCGTATCACGGGCGAGGTCGGTGCCGGGGACTTTCTGCAGAACTGGAACCAGACCCGGGAGCGAGGTTGATGCTGACTGTGAATATCGGGCCGCTGGCCCTGGCGGTGCCCCATGTATTGCTGCTGGGCAGCCTGCTGCTGGCGACCCTGACCGGCTGGTGGGTCGGCCGCCGCAGCGAGCGCAACCCGGAGCGGCAGCTGTTTCGCCTGCTGCTGGTGGCGCTGTTCGTGGCTCGCCTGGCCTTTGTCGCGCTGTACTGGGCGTACTACCAGGATGACTGGCTAAGCGTCATCGATATCCGTGACGGTGGCTTCATCGCCTGGCCAGGGCTGGTCACCGCGCTGGCGTTGGGCATCTGGTGGGGCTGGCGCGACCGCGAACTGCGCAAGCCGCTGGGTATCGCGCTGACGGTGGG
>DNMQ01000040.1 GCA_003488145.1 Pseudomonas sp. | reverse complement strand
CGGGAATCCGCACCTGGCCGCTGAAGTCGCCCTGGCCGATGTCGCGCGCCATCTTGGTCAGGCTGCGCAGCGGAGTCGCCAGGTTGTTGTGCAGGCCGTAGATCAGCACGAAGGCGATCAACACGATGACGAACAGCGTCCCGGCCTGTAGCGCGCGGATCACGCCGAGCTTGCCTTCGGATGCCTCCTGCAAGGTCCGCACGAAGACATTCAGCTCGCTGACGAACTCCGGGGCTTCCTGGCGATATTCCTCCAGCCGCGGCGGCTGCGCGTCCAGCAGTGGGCGCATGCGTTGCTGCCAATGGCGCAGCACGCCGGCATGCAGCGCGGGCAGCTCGGTTGCGCCGTGGCGGTGCAGCGCCGAGCGCAGGGAGGCGGAAAGCAGGGTGCGCTCGAGCGTGACAATGCGTTCTTCGAGCACAGCCTGCGAGCCCTGCTCGGCGGTGAACGCCAGGCGATAGGCCTGCATGCGCAGGCTGCCGGCCTGGTTGATTGCTTCGGCGTCGCCCTCCAGGGCATCGGCCAGGTACAGGCTGGCGAGCATGCTGATCAGCGAAAAACCGATGATGATCACGAACGCCACCAGGGTGTTGAACACGATCGAGTGGCGGGTGGAGAGCTGCTCGCTTTCGGTTGGAGACATGGGCTGATCGTCGCTTTGGCGGTGGTTCATTCTGCGCTCTGTCATCGGCTCTGGCCATGGTGCGGGAAGTACTCCCAATGCATTTGGGTTCTTGCGATGCTCATGAAGAAAGGTCGGTTAAGTAAAATAACTCATTGATATTATTGAATTTATTTTAATGAATACGGAGTACTTCGTTAGAGGTAGAAACGGCGTGTAAAGCAAATTGCCACTAGCCGTGTATTGACCTCGGTCAAATTCGGATCGATCCGCCCCGCTTAGCGTGCGAGCCATTCCTGATCCCGCTGCGTATGCCAGCGGGGCCCTGCGCCAAGAGGATCGACCATGAGCAATATCGAAAAGTGGGACGTGGAGGACCAGATATTCTGGGACACCACAGGCAAGCGGGTCGCCAATCGCAATCTGTGGATCTCCATCCCGAGTCTGCTGATGGGCTTCGCCATCTGGCTGATGTGGGGCATCGTCACGGTACAGATGCTCAACCTGGGCTTTCCCTTCGAGCCCGCCGAGCTGTTCACCCTGACTGCCATCGCCGGCCTCACCGGCGCCACCCTGCGCATTCCTGCGTCGTTCATGATCCGCATCGCCGGCGGGCGCAACACCATCTTCCTGACCACCGCGCTGCTGATGATCCCTGCGGCTGGGGCCGGCTTCGCGCTGCAGAGCCAGGACACGCCGCTGTGGGTGTTCCAGTTGCTGGCTTTCCTCTCCGGTATCGGCGGCGGCAACTTCGCCTGCTCGATGAGCAACATCAGCACCTTCTTCCCGAAGAACCAGCAAGGGCTGGCGCTGGGGCTGAACGCGGGCCTGGGCAACTTCGGCGTGACCACCATGCAGATCCTGATTCCGCTGGTGATGACCGCCGGTGTGTTCGGTGCAGCGGGTGGCGCGCCGATGGAGCTGATCAAGGACAGCGGCACGCTGATCGGCAAGATCGCTGCCGGCACCGATACCTGGATCCAGAACGCCGGCTGGGTCTGGCTGCTGTTCCTGGTGCCGCTGGCCTTCGCCGGCTGGTTCGGCATGAACAACCTGCTGGTGATCTCGCCAACTCCGGGCTACCCGCTGAACGCCTTCGGCAAGATCCTCGGCCTCTACGCCGTGGCCTTCGTCGCCGCCGCGGTCGGTCTGTACCTCTACCTGCCCGCGCCGACCGGTCTCGGTGTGCTGAACATGTGGGGCGTGATGTTGCTGACCATCGGCGCGACGCTCGGCATGCTGCGCCTGCTGCCAGGCAGCATCAGCCCGAACATCAAGCGCCAGTTCGCGATCTTCCGCGATAAGCACACCTGGTCGATGAGCATCCTCTACATCCTGACCTTCGGCTCGTTCATCGGCTTCTCCATGGCGCTGCCGCTGTCGATCACGGTGATCTTCGGCTTCATGAACGAGGTCGGTGCCGACGGTGTGGTGACCCGCGTCGCCAACCCCAATGCACCGAGCGCGCTGACCTACGCATGGATCGGCCCGTTCATCGGCGCCCTGATCCGTCCGCTGGGCGGCTGGATCTCCGACAAGGTCGGCGGCTCCATCGTTACCCAGGTCATCTCGGTGGTCATGGTCATCGCCTCGGTCGCTGCCGGCTACGTGATGCAGCAGGCCTACAGCTCGGCCCAGCCCGAAGAGTTCTTCTTCCTGTTCCTGGTGCTGTTCTTGGTGCTGTTCGCCGCCAGCGGCATCGGCAACGGATCGACCTTCCGCACCATCGGCGTCATCTACGACCGCGAGAAGGCCGGCCCTGTACTCGGCTGGACCTCCGCTGTCGCCGCCTACGGCTCCTTCGTTGCCCCGATCGTGATTGGCGAACAGGTCAAGGCCGGCACCCCGGAAGTGGCGATGTACGGCTTCGCGGTGTTCTACGCGCTGTGCCTGATCCTCAACTGGTGGTTCTACCTGCGCCCCAACGCCTACGTGAAGAACCCCTGAGTCCGGAGAGCTGCCATGAACATCATGATTGCCTACGACAACTCGCGTAACGCCAGGAAAGCGCTGGACGCCACGCTCGAGATGTTCGGTCCGCTGAAGCCGCTGATCATGCTGATCGGCGTGGTGGAAGAGACCCGTGACACCAGCGACTCGGCGGTCGAGCTGTACGAGCGCGAGCGTCGCGAATTCCAGGCCTTCCTGCAGGAGGCGGCGGCCAAGGTCAGCGCCTTCGGACTGGACGTCGACGTGATCCTCGCCGAAGGCGACGCCCGCAAGATGATCCTCAAGGCCGCCGAGCACAAGAAGCCTGACCTGCTGGTCATCGCGCGGCATTCCAATGAACCGGACGGCGGCTTCATCTCCCGCTCGCTGAATCTCTTGGTCGACGAGCTCGACTACATGACCTTCGGCAGCGTCAGCGCCTTCCTGGCCCGCCGGGCGCCTTGCCCGGTCCTGATTCAAGCCTGCCCCTGAGTGAGGAGCTCAACATGAGAGTTTCTACGCTGTTCGAATGGAAGCGCCCCGAGATCCGGGCCCTGCACCTGACCTGGATTGCCTTCTACATCTGTTTCTTCGTCTGGTTCGGCATGGCGCCGCTGGCCTCGAGCATGCTGAAAAGCGTGAACTGGCTGACGCCCGAGGACCTCAAGCTGTTCGCCATCGCCAACGTGGCGCTGACCATCCCGGCGCGCATCCTGGTCGGCATGGCGCTGGACCACTGGGGCCCGCGCCGGGTGTTCTCGGTGCTGCTGGTGACGATGGCGGCGCCCGCGCTGTTCTTCGCCTTTGGTGATAGCCGCACCCAGCTGCTGGTGTCGCGGCTGATCCTCGGCTCCATCGGCGCCAGCTTCGTGGTTGGCATCCATATGACCGCCATGTGGTTCAAGCCCAGGGACATCGGTTTCGCCGAAGGCTTCTACGCCGGCTGGGGCAACTTCGGTTCAGCCGCTGCCGCCATGAGCCTGCCGGCCATCGCCATCCATGCCTTCGGTGGGCCGGAAGGCTGGCGCTGGGCGATCGCCAGCTCGGCGATCATCATGGCCATCTACGGCGTGTACTACTGGTTCGCGCTCACCGACGGTCCGGCCGGCACCATCCACCGCAAGCCGCACAAGGCCAGCGCGCTGGAAGTCAGCACCTGGGCCGACATGATCAAGCTGATCATCTGGACCATCCCCATGGTCGGCGTGCTGGGGATCCTGGTCTGGCGCATCGAGGGGCTGGGTTACCTGGGCGCGACCGGCGCGGCGATCTGCTACTCGGTGATCGCGCTGGTGGTGATCTTCCAGGTCGTGCAGATCCTGCGGGTCAACATACCGATCCTGAAGAAGGGCGTGCCGGAAGACGACAAGTATCCCTTCAACACCGTGGCCGCGCTGAACTCCACCTACTTCGCCAACTTCGGCGCGGAGCTGGCGGTGGTGTCGATGCTGCCGATGTTCTTCGAGCTGACCTGGGGCCTGACCCCGACCACCGCGGGCATCATCGCCGCCTCGTTTGCCTTCGTGAACCTGGTGGCGCGGCCCATGGGCGGGCTGGTCTCCGACCGCTTCGGCAACCGCCGCTTCGTCATGCTCGCCTACATGCTCGGCATCGCCGTCGGCTTCTTCCTGATGGGGCTGATGAACGCGTCCTGGCCGCTGATCGTCGCCGTCGCCATCACCGTGGCCTGCTCGATGTTCGTCCAGGGTGCCGAGGGTGCGACCTTCGGGATCATCCCCTCGATCAAGCGCCGGGTTACCGGGCAAATCTCCGGCATGGCCGGGGCCTACGGCAACGTCGGCGCCGTCTGCTACCTGACCCTGTTCACCTTCGTGAACCCCTCGCAGTTCTTCATGGTGATTGCCGCCGGTGCGTTCGTCAGCTTCGGGCTCTGCCTGCTCTGGCTGAAGGAACCCGAGGGCGCGTTCTCCGACGAGTACTACGTATCCAGCGTCGATCGCGAGTTGGAGGCCCGCCAGAAGCTCGCGTCCTGACGTTGCACCGAACGAATGCGCCAGCCACCTCGGCTGGCGCAAGCCGAGATTGATAAGCCGACCGGTCGGGCCAGTGGTTCGCAACCGGAGTGAGGAGAGAAACCAATGAGCCACTTGCTCGATCAACTGCGCTTCTTCAACAGGAAGCAAGGCGAGTTCGCCGATGGTCATGGCGAAACCCGCATCGAATCCCGCGACTGGGAGAACGTCTACCGCTCGCGCTGGCAGTACGACAAGATCGTGCGTTCCACCCACGGGGTGAACTGCACCGGTTCCTGCTCCTGGAAGATCTACGTCAAGAACGGCCTGATCACCTGGGAAACCCAGCAGACCGACTACCCGCGCACCCGCAACGACCTGCCCAACCACGAGCCGCGCGGCTGCCCGCGTGGGGCCAGCTACAGCTGGTACATCTACAGCGCCAACCGCCTGAAGTACCCCAAGGTGCGCAAGCCGCTGCTCAAGCTGTGGCGTGAAGCGCGGCGCAACATGACCCCGGTGGACGCCTGGGCCAGCATCGTCGAGGACAAGGCCAAGGCCGAGTCCTACAAGAGCAAGCGCGGCATGGGCGGCTTCATCCGTTCCAGCTGGGAAGAAGTCAACGAGATCATCGCCGCGGCCAACGTCTACACCGTCAAGCAGTACGGTCCGGACCGCGTGGTCGGCTTCTCGCCGATCCCGGCCATGTCGATGGTTTCCTACGCGGCCGGTAGCCGCTACCTGTCGCTGATTGGCGGCGTGTGCTTGAGCTTCTACGACTGGTACTGCGACCTGCCGCCGGCCTCGCCACAGGTGTGGGGCGAGCAGACCGACGTGCCGGAATCGGCCGACTGGTACAACTCCAACTACATCATCGCCTGGGGCTCCAACGTCCCGCAGACCCGTACGCCGGACGCGCACTTCTTCACCGAGGTCCGCTACAAGGGCACCAAGACCGTCGCCATCACCCCGGACTACGCCGAAGTCGCCAAGCTCACCGACCTCTGGCTCAACCCCAAGCAGGGCACCGACGCCGCCCTGGCGCAGGCCTTCGCCCACGTCATCTTCAAGGAATTCCACCTCGAGAAGCCGAGCGCCTACTTCCGCGACTACGCCAAGCGCTACACCGACCTGCCGGTGCTGGTGCGCCTGAACGAGAAGGATGGCAGCTACATCGCCGACCGCTTCCTGCGCGCCTCCGATCTGGCTGACAACCTCGGCCAGGAAAACAACCCTGAGTGGAAAACCATCGCCGTCGACGGCACCACCGGCGAGCTGGTTTCGCCGCTGGGTTCGATCGGCTACCGCTGGGGCGAGAAGGGCAAGTGGAACATCGAAGCCCGCGAAGGCAAGGACGGCCGCGATGTCGACCTGAGCTTGACCCAGATCGATGGCGGCGAAACGGCCGAAGTTGCCTTCCCGTACTTCGGCGGCATCCACCACGAGCACTTCCAGCACGCCGAAGGCGAGAGCATCCAGCTGCGCCGCGTGCCGGTCCGCAGCATCACCCTGGCCGATGGCAGCACCACCAAGGTCGCCACCGTGTTCGACCTGATGGCCGCCAACCTGGGTATCGACCGTGGTCTGGGTGGCGCCAACGTCGCTTCCAGCTACGACGACGCCAGCGTGCCCGGCACCCCGGCCTGGCAGGAAGTCATCACTGGCGTGTCCCGCGAGAAGGCGATCCAGATCGCCCGTGAATTCGCCGACAACGCCGACAAGACCCATGGCCGTTCCATGATCATCGTCGGTGCGGCGATGAACCACTGGTACCACATGGACATGAACTACCGCGGGCTGATCAACATGCTGATGTTGTGCGGTTGCGTAGGGCAGACCGGTGGCGGTTGGGCGCACTACGTGGGTCAGGAAAAACTGCGTCCGCAGTGCGGCTGGCTGCCGCTGGCCTTCGGCCTCGACTGGCACCGTCCGCCACGCCAGATGAACGGCACCAGCTTCTTCTACAACCACAGCTCGCAGTGGCGCCACGAGAAGATGAGCATCCACGAGGTGCTCTCGCCGCTGGCCGACAAGTCGCAGTTCCCCGAGCACATGCTCGACTACAACATCCGCGCCGAACGCGCCGGCTGGCTGCCGAGCGCGCCGCAGCTCAACCGCAACCCGCTGCAGATCTGCCGTGAAGCCGAAGCGGCCGGCATGTCGCCGGTGGACTACGTCACCCAGTCGCTCAAGAACGGTTCGCTGAAGTTTGCCTGCGAGCAGCCGGACAACCCGGATAACTTCCCGCGCAACATGTTCATCTGGCGCTCCAACCTGCTGGGCAGCTCGGGCAAGGGC
>DNMQ01000018.1 GCA_003488145.1 Pseudomonas sp. | reverse complement strand
GTGGCCGGCAACATCGAGCATATCGGCCTGAAGACCACCCGCATCCGCGCCCTGAGCGGCGAGCAGGTGGTGATCGCCAACGCTGACCTGCTGCGCCAGATCGTGCACAACTACAAGCGCATGAACACGCGGCGGATCGTCTTCAAGTTCGGCATCACCTATGACACGCCAACCGAAAAGGTGAAAGAGGTGGCAGAACTGGTGAAGCGCATCATCGAAGGCATCGAAGTCGCGAAGTTCGACCGCGCGCATTTCCTCGGCTTCGACGACAGCCAGCTGACCTTCGAGGTCGTCTACATCATGCAGGTCTCGGACTACAACCAGTACATGGACACCCAGCAGGCGATCAACCTCGCCCTGCTGCAGGGCATTCGCGACATGGACGTGCAGTTCGCCTTCCCCACCCGCAGCATCGAATTCATCGGTGGGCGATTGCCGGAAATCAATGTTGCCGGCGTGCCGCAGGAAAAGCCTGCAGCCAACCAGAACGCCGACGATGCCGACACACAAATGCTCGGCGCCCGGCCGAGCTGAACCATCCCCCGTCGCCGCCCGCTGGCCGGCGGCGACACCTCGTCCCTTCGCTGCAGCGGCGCAAGCGCCTATGCTGAAGACGGAAGCTGTTCGAACCTGAAAGGATAAGACTCATGACGCTGCTCTGGTTGTTGGTTCTACTGCTCGGCATTGCCGTAATCGCCCACCTGCGCCTGTCGCCGGTGCCCGCCCTGGTGATCGTTGCCACCTACCTGATCTTCATGACCGCTGCCGATACGTCCGGCGTAGTCGTCTTTCTGCTCTGGCTCGTGCTGATTGCAGTAGCGGTACCGCTGCTGGTCGCCGACGTGCGCCTGAAATACTTCAGCGGCCCGATGTTCGACTGGTTCAAGAAGGTGCTGCCGCCAATTTCCGCCACCGAGCGCGACGCCATTGACGCCGGCACCGTCTGGTGGGACGGCGAGCTGTTCAGCGGCCGGCCGGACTGGGACACCCTGCTCGGCTATCCGAAGGCGCGCCTCACGGATGAAGAACAGGCCTTTCTCGACGGCCCTACCGAAACCCTCTGCGCCCTGGTCAGCGAATGGGATATCGCCCAGCGCATGGACCTGCCGCCCGCCGCCTGGGACTACATCAAGGCCGAAGGCTTCTTCGCGCTGATCATTCCCAAGGAATACGGCGGCAAGGGCTTCTCCGCCTACGCCCACTCGCAGATCGTGATGAAACTCGCCACCCGCAGCGGTGACCTGGCCAGCACCGTGATGGTGCCCAACTCTCTCGGTCCGGCCGAGCTGCTGATGCACTACGGCACCGATGAGCAGCGCAACCACTACCTGCCGCGCCTGGCCAATGGCACCGACATTCCCTGCTTTGCCCTGACCGGCCCATATGCCGGCTCCGACGCCGGCGCCATGAACGACAGCGGCGTGATCTGCCGCGGCCAGTGGCAGGGCGAAGAGGTGCTCGGTCTGCGGCTGAACTGGGAGAAGCGCTACATCACCCTCGGCCCGGTGGCGACCCTGCTCGGCGTGGCCTTCAAGACCTACGATCCGGATCACTTGCTGGGCGATGAGGAAGAACTCGGCATCAGCCTGGCGCTGATCCCCACCGACACTCCCGGCGTGGACATCGGCCGTCGCCACCTGCCGCTGGGTGCGGCCTTCATGAACGGGCCGAACTGGGGCAAGGATGTCTTCGTGCCGCTGGATGCGATCATCGGCGGCCGCGACATGATCGGCAAAGGCTGGATGATGCTGATGAACTGCCTGTCGGTCGGCCGCTCGATCTCCCTGCCGGCAACCGGCACCAGCGCCGCCAAGGTCTGCAGCTATGTGAGCGGTCGCTATGCGCAGGTCCGCGAGCAGTTCAACGTGCCGCTCGCCGCCTTCGAAGGTATTCAGGAGCCGCTGGCGCGCATTGGCGGCAACGCCTGGCTGATGGATGCCGCGCGTATTCTCACCGCCAACGCCGTCGACCTGGGCGAAAAGCCCTCGGTGCTCTCGGCGATTCTGAAGTACCACCTCACTGAACGCGGCCGTGCCTGCATCACCGACGCCATGGATATCCACGGCGGCAAGGGCATCATCCTCGGCCCGAACAATTACCTCGGACGCCTGTGGCTGTCGGCGCCGATCTCCATCACCGTGGAAGGCGCCAACATCCTCTCGCGCAACCTGATGATCTTCGGCCAGGGCGCGATCCGCTGCCATCCGTTCGTGCTGCGCGAAATGGAGCTGGTCCACGAGCCGGATCGTGAAGCCGCTGTTGTGAAATTCGATGACCTGTTGATGCAACACATCGGCTTCGCCGTCAGCAACACGGCCAGCACCCTGCTGCTGGGTCTGAGCTTCGGTCTGATGGGGCGTGTGCCGGGGACGAGCGTCACGCAACCCTACTTCCGCGCGCTCAATCGCATCGCCGCGGCATTCGCGATGCTGGCCGATCTGTCGATGATGCTGCTCGGTGGCGAGCTCAAGCGTCGCGAGCGGCTTTCCGCGCGTCTGGGCGACGTGCTCAGCCATCTCTATCTCGCATCCGCAGCGCTCAAGCAGTTCCATGATCTCGGTCATCCGACCGAACAGGAGCCGCTGCTGCGCTGGGCGCTGGAGGATTGTCTGGAAAAGGCCGAATCCGCCCTGCAGGACGTGCTGGCCAACTTCCCCAACCGCATTCTCGGGCACCTGCTGCATGC
>DNMQ01000019.1 GCA_003488145.1 Pseudomonas sp. | reverse complement strand
ATGCCGAACAACAAGTAGTTGCACTTGAACTGTGCCGTTTCCTGGCCCACTGCGTCGCTGCGATCGTTGTCGTGGGGATGCTGTTCGTGGCCCTCGTCGGATCCTGGCACGCTGCCCTCAGTGTAGGTGTCGTCCCTTTGCTCGCCATCATGGCCTGCGATTACCTAGCCAGACGCAAGGAAACTGCTGTGCAGACAGCAGACGCCTGATACGACACAGGCGCTAACCAGCCGAAGAACCTTTTTATGCCCATCGAGCGATAGACACCCTGACAGTGAACCACTGCCGGGGTGTCCTGCGTTATGCAGCCCTGCATCGGCTGGCGGGCCCTTTCATATCACTATCGCTCTCTTGCGCGTCGCCGCGCACAGAGGCGGTTACCCAAAGGTGTTACTCCTTTCGTACAGCGTAACGGTCACTGAGGTGGGCGGTAACGAATCAGGCGCGGATTCTGTGCTCTCTCTGCATGCCTAAATCGTAACCTATTGAAAAATATGGAGATATAAAAACTGGCACGACGAATGCTTTGTTATTGGCATAACAAGAACAAGAAAGCACATCCAATAACAAAAACAACACGTAGCGACTCCGACACAATAAAAACAAGCAGGTGGGAGACGTAGCAAACTGATTCTTTTGGAAAGGAATTGCCCGACAGGTTTCCTGTCGACCGGACCGAGAACAATAAAACTGCCTTGAGGCAGCTCCAGAACCGGTTGAGCCCGCAAGGGTAGTGGCAACATCAGCGACCAAAATAATCCGTTTGTTCTTTATGTCCCTTATGGGACTGCTACTCGGACGATGTCCGACCGGGCTGCCAACAAAAACAACAAGCCCGTCAGCAGAAGAAGAACAAAGCAACACGACCTGAAGGGGAGCCTAGCGGCTCCCCTTTTTATTTGGGCCGCAAGACAGCGGCCGCGCTGTCAGGCGTTGTGGGCATTGATTGTGTAATTGAGTGGGCTTCGATACAGCCAGGCTGGCTTTGCCGTACGGGTGAAGGCGCCAACCTGACGAATGCCGAGCTGTCAGATCGCAGCACGGCATTCGTCCAGCACGCAGTGGCGCTTACAGTGCGTAGTTCGCCAGCTCCCGCGCGATCAGCAGGCGCTGGATCTCGCTCGAGCCCTCGTAGATCTGCGTGATGCGAGCGTCGCGGTAGTAGCGCTCCACGGGGTAGTCCTCCAGATAGCCGTAGCCGCCATGAATCTGTACCGCCTGCGAACAGACCTTCTCCGCCATTTCCGAGGCGAACAGCTTGGCCTGGGAGGCTTCTGACAGGCACGGCAGACCGGCGCTCTTCAGCCTTGCGGCATGCAGGATCAGCAGGCGCGCGGCGTTCAGCTGGGTCTGCATGTCGGCGAGCATGTTGGCGATGCTCTGGTGCTCGGCAATCGGCTTGCCGAACTGCACGCGCTCGCGGGCGTAGAGCAGGGCCGCTTCGAAGGCCGCGCGGGCGATGCCCAGGGCCTGCGCGCCGATGCCGATGCGTCCGCCTTCGAGGTTCGACAGCGCAATCGCCAGGCCCTTGCCGCGCTCGCCAAGCAGATTGGTCTCCGGGATTCGGCAGTCGCTAAGCGAGACCGCGCAGGTGTCCGAAGCGCGGATACCCATCTTGTGTTCGCTGCGCTCCACCGCGAAGCCGGGGGTGTCGGTAGGCACCAGAAAGGCGGAAAGGCCTTTCTTGCCGAGTTCCGGATCGGTGACCGCAAACACGATGGCCAACTTCGCCCGCTTGGCATTGCTGCAGAACTGCTTGCTGCCGTTGAGCACCCACTGGCCGTCCACCAGTTCGGCGCGGGTGCGCAGGTTATGCGCCTCGGAGCCGGCCTGTGGTTCGGTGAGGGCGAAGCAGCCGATGGCGCGNNTTGTGGATGCTCATCAGCGCGCCGGTGGCGCCGTCGCCGGCGGAGATTTCCTCCACGGCCAGGGCGTAGGCGACGTAGTCGATGTAGCTGCCGCCCCATTCTTCCGGGACGACCATGCCGAGCAGGCCAAGCTCACCCATCTGGGCGACCAGGGCGTCGTCGATCCAGCCGGCCTTTTCCCAGGCCTGTGCATGGGGGGCGATCTCGCGGCGGGCGAAGTCGCGCGCCAGGTCGCGGATCATGCGTTGGTCTTCGCTGAGTTCGAGGTCATGCATTGCGGTCTCTTCTTGTTGTTGTGCTGCAAAAGAGGTTCAGGCCGTGGCGCTGCGGCGGGTCTTGCCGGTGGCCGCCTTGAAGCCGTCGAAGAACGCCTGCACGCGCTCCGGCGTGACCCCTGCCAGCGTCGGTGGATTCCAGCGCGGCGACTTGTCCTTGTCGATGATCAGCGCGCGCACGCCTTCCATGATGTCGCCCTTGGCGAACCATTGACGATCCAGGTGCAGCTCCAGGGCGAAACAGTCGCCAATCGGCAGCTCGCGGCCACGACGCAGCATCTCCAGGGTCACGCACATCGCCAGAGGCGAGCGGCTGTCGAGTACCTTGAGCGTTTCCTCGGCCCAGTCGGCAAACTCCGGACGCGTTTCGGCGGCTAACGAGGCGCGAATCGCGACCACATCGCTCTTACCGAAATGCTCGTCGATGGCCTGATGCAGTGCCTTCATCTCAGAGCCAGGGAGCTTGTTGCTGCCCAGGGTCGCAACCAGCGTGCGCAGCGCTTCCTGCGGATGGACCGACCAGCTCATGCGGTCGAGGCAACGATCCAGTTCGGCGATCTGGTCGTGGCTGACGCACCAGTCGGCCAAACCGACGTGTAGCGCATCGGCGGCGCGGATCTGCAGGCCGGTGACGCCCATGTAGGTGCCGAGTTCACCCGGCAGGCGCGAGAGGAAATAGCTGCCGCCGACATCCGGGAAATAGCCGATGCCGACTTCCGGCATGCCCATGCGCACGCGCTCGGTGACCACGCGTAGCGACGCACCCTGGACCAGGCCCATGCCGCCGCCGAGGACGAAGCCATCCATCAGCGCCAGCAGCGGCTTCGGGTAGGCGTGAATGCACTGGTCGAGGGCGTATTCCTCCTCGAAGAAGGTTTCATGCTCGGTATCGCCGCGCTGGAAACTGTCGTACAGCGAGCGGATGTCGCCGCCGGCACAGAACGCCTTCTCGCCATTGGCGCGCAGCACCACGGCATGAATCGTCGGATCGGCCGCCCAGACGCTGAGCTGCTGCTGCAGCAGGCGGACCATTTCCAGGGTCACGGCATTCAGCCCGGCCGGGCGATTGAGGGTGAGGTGACCGACGTGGTTGCGTACGGCGGCCAGCACGGGGCGTTCGATTGGAGGCATGTTCAGGTGTCCTTGCGGTACTGATTGATGATCGCCGAGAAGTCCAGGCCGCCATGGCCCTGGGCGCTGAAGCTCTGGTAGAGCTGCTGGGCGAGGGCGCCGAGGATCACCGGCTGGCGCACCTGCTTGGCGGCCTCGGTGGCCAGGCCCAGGTCCTTGAGCATCAGGTCGCTGCCGAAGCCGCCGCTGTAGCCACGCGACGCCGGAGCGTTTTCCAGCACGCCGGGGAAGGGGTTGTAGGTATCCGAGCTCCAGCAGCGGCCGCTGGAGGTGTTGATCACGCCGGCCAGGGTCTTGGCATCCATGCCCAGCGCGACGCCCAGCGCCATGGCCTCGGCGACGCCGATCATGGAAATGCCCAGGAGCATGTTGTTGGCGACCTTGGCCACCTGGCCGTTACCGGCCGCACCGCAGTGCACGATGTTTTTGCCCATTGCCGCGAGGATCGGCTGCGCACGATCGAAGTCCGCATCGCTGCCACCGACCATGAAGGTCAGGGTGCCGGCTGCTGCACCGCCGGTGCCGCCGGAAACCGGTGCATCGAGCATCGGGTTGCCATG
>DNMQ01000039.1 GCA_003488145.1 Pseudomonas sp. | reverse complement strand
CTGCACAACAACCTGGCCACCCCGCTGCGCAGCCTGACCAAGATGGCCCGCGACATCGGCAAGGGCGACTTCAGCGGCCAGGTGCAGATTCCCGGCGACACCGAGCTGAGCCTGCTGGCCCGCACGCTCAACCAGATGAGCCAGGAGCTGGCCAGCCTCTACGCGGAAATGGAGCAGAAGGTCGATGACAAGACCGCCGCGCTGACCCGCAGCAACGCCACCCTGCAACTGCTGTTCAACAGCGCGCGGATGCTCTACAGCCAACCTGATGATCCCAGTCAGATGATGGGCTCGCTGCTGAACAAGGTGCAGCAGATCCTCGGCACAGGCCCCATCACGCTCTGCCTGAACCGCTCCGCGGCTGCCGGCAGCCACACCGCCATGACCTCCCGCGACCTGCAGCCGCCCGACTACTGCAAGCTGCCGCAGTGCGGCACCTGTCCGGTCAACCAGACTGGCCGACTGCCCAGCGGCGAGGAATTGATGACCTTCGAGTTGCGCTCCGGTCAGGACGACCTCGGCTCGTTGCGCGTCGCCTATCCGGCTGGCGACACGCTGGCCTCCTGGCAGACCCTGCTGCTGACCACCCTGGCCGACCTCTTCGCCGCCTCGCTGAGCCTCGCGCAGCTGGGCCAGAAGCAGGCACGCCTGGCACTGATGGAAGAGCGCGCGGTGATAGCCCGCGAACTGCACGATTCGCTGGCCCAGGCGTTGTCCGCACAGAAGCTGCAGCTGGCCCGTCTCAAGCGCCTGATGCAGAAGGAAAGCAGCCAGGCGCAGCTAGACGACAGCGTGCAGCAGATCGACCAGGGCCTGAACGCGGCCTACCGCCAGTTGCGCGAGCTGCTGACGACCTTCCGCATCAAGGTCAACGAACCCGGGCTGCGACCGGCGGTGCAGGCGACCATCGAGGAATTCGGTGCCAACTCCGGCCTGCAGATTCTGAGCGACTACCGCCTCGACCACTGTCCGCTGACGCCCAACGAGGAGGTGCACTGCCTGCAGATCATCCGCGAGGCGCTGAGCAACGTGGTCAAGCACGCCGAAGCCGACCGCTGCTGGCTGAGCCTGACGCAGGACAGCAATGGCACCATCCACGTCCGGATCGAGGACGACGGCATCGGCATCCGCCCCGAAGAGCAGCGCGCCGGCCATTACGGCCTGATCATCCTGCTGGAGCGCGCCAGCAGCCTGAACGGCAGCATCAGCATCGGCCTGCGTCCCGGCGGCGGCACCCTGATCCACCTGCGCTTTCCGCCTGCCTATCGCCACATTCCCCTAATACAGGAGCCTGTCACGCATGAACGAAGGGACAACCACACGAATCCTGCTGGTCGACGACCATCCCATGATGCGTCGGGGCCTGCGTGACCTGCTGGAACTGGAAGACGACCTGGAGATGGTCGGCGAGGCAGGCAACGGTGAAGACGCCATTCGCCTGGCTCAGGAGATCGAGCCCGATCTGATCCTCATGGACCTGAACATGCCGGGCATTGACGGCCTGGAGACCACCCGGCGCATGCGCGACGCGGACATCGATGCGCGGATCATCATGTTCACCGTCTCCGACGAGCAGAGTCATGTCCTCGAAGCCCTGCGCAACGGCGCCGATGGCTACCTGCTCAAGGACATGGACGCCGAACAGCTGATCGAGCAGATCCGCATCGCCGCCACCGGCCGCATGGCCCTCAGCCCCGAGCTGACCCAGGTGCTCGCCGAGGCCATCCGGGTGCGTCCCAAGCCCACCGGCCAGGTGCAGTTTTCCAGCCTGACCAAGCGCGAGAAGGAAGTGCTGCGGCTGATCGCCAAGGGCCAGAGCAACAAGATGATCGCGCGCAAGCTCGGCATCACCGAAGGCACCGTGAAGGTCCACGTAAAGAACCTGCTGCACAAGCTGGGCCTGCGTTCCCGTGTCGAGGCGGCCGTCTGGGTGCTGGAGAACGAAGCGAAGGGCTGACCGGTACCGTCGCCCGGCAGCAGTTTTGTGCGTGATCGCTCAACTCGCGAAGCCGCTGCCGTCCCCTTGACAATCATCAATGCCATCACCGCGAAGCGCTCTATCTTCTCGTCCCCAACCGACCTGACCGTGTGGTCAGCATCGCGCCCATCCGGACGTAAGGAGCGCTCCATGTTCAAGATTCTGCTGCCCACTTCCCTGCTGCTCGGCCTGCTGGCCGCCAGCCTGCCCTGCCAGGCGGCCATCAGCGACGCCGAGGCGGTCAACCGCGCCGGCATGCAGCGCATGCTCGGCCAGCGCATCGCCAAGAGTTACCTGATGATCGGCACCGATACCCGCGTCGATCTTGCCGCCAGCCAGCTCGACAGCAGCATTGCCAGCGTCGAGGAGAACGCCCAGCTGCTCGACGAGTACGCCGCCAACGATGTCATCCGCAAGGCGCTGGAAGACGCCACGCAGACCTGGCATCAGTATCGCCAGCTGGCCCTGACCCAACCGGATCGCGAACAGTCTGCCGAGCTGCTGCGCCTGGCCGAGCGCTTCCTCGGCCAGAGCGAAGCGCTGGTGCATGAGATCGAGCGCCACAGCGGCAGTCAGGCGGCTCGCCTGGTCAACCGCAGCGGGCGCCAGCGCATGCTCAGCCAGCGCATCGCCATGCTCTATCTGGCGATGACCTGGAAGCTGCCGGAACAGCGCCTGCGCGGCGATTTCGACGCGGCAGTCGCGGAGTTCGAGCGCGGCCTGGACGAGCTGAACAAGGCGCCGCAGAACACCGAGCAGATCAACCGCCAGCTCGATCAGATCGGCGCGCAATGGCGTTTTGCCCGGGCCGGTTTCAGCCTCGCCGACGACGCCCGTTTCGTCCCGACGGTAATCGTCACCACCAGCGATTCACTGCTGCGCAAGATCGAACAACTGACGCTGGACTATGAGCGACTGGCCGGCAGCAGCCGCTGATCGACTACCTACCCTGCCCAGAAAGAGGTATGGCCTGCCCGCACGGCGCGACCTAGCATGCCGTTCATCGAAAGGAAGGGGGATGGCCATGCTGACCGGCTCTGCAGTGCTCAATACGATGCGCCGTCATCATCTGTTCAATGGGCTGGCCGAGACGGCTCTGCAGAACCTCGCGGCGCATACCACGGTCAAGCGCCTGCCGGCCGGCTGCACGCTGTTCCATCAAGGCGACGCCGCCGAGCACTTTCACGTGCTGATCAACGGCCAGGTCAAGCTGCACAGGGTCACCTGCGATGGTCAGGAGAAGGTCATCGAGGTAGTCCGGCCGGGCGAGGCCTTTGCCGAGGCACTGCTCTTCAACAAGCAGCCGGAACATCCGCTGAGCGCCACAACCCTTAAGGAAAGCCTGGTGCTCAACGTGCAGAACGCCCACTACCTGCGTCTGCTCGAGACCCAGCCTCAGTTGTGCATGCAGCTGCTCAGCAGCCTCAGCGACCGACTCAACCAGCGTCTGCATCAGATCGACAGTCTGACCTCGTCCAACGTCTGCCAGCGCGTGGTGCGCTACCTGTTCCAGGAACTGCAGGCGGCACGCAGCGGTGTGATCGACCTCGACCTGCCCAAGCGCCTGATCGCCTCGCAGCTGGGCATTCAACCGGAAACGCTGTCGCGCATCCTGCATCGCCTGACCGACGCAGGGCTGATCGCCGTGCAGCGGCGGCGCATCGAGATCCTCGACCAGCGCAGCCTCTCGGCCTACCTCGAAGCAGCCGCCTGATCAACCCTGGGCGTCGGGGTCACCACGACGGAACGGCTGCGGGGCGACTTCAACCGGTGCCGGCTCGACCGGCGGCGGACCATCGCCAAGCTTGAAGGGTTTCGGCGGCTCGCT
>DNMQ01000463.1 GCA_003488145.1 Pseudomonas sp. | reverse complement strand
ACGATGCGCTCGTTGTGCTCGGTGGCCGACAGGTGCACGTTGGCCACCACCGGCTCGCTTTCCGGTAGCACGGTCAGTTCGAAGTAGTGGGTGGCAAACAGCGTGAAGGCGCGCAGCCGGGCCAGCTGTTCGGCGGCGGCCCAGGCCAGCGACAGGCCATCGAAGGTGCTGGTACCGCGGCCCACTTCGTCCATCAGGACGAGGCTGCGGTCGCTGGCGTTGTGCAGGATGTTGGCGGTTTCGCTCATTTCCACCATGAAGGTGGAGCGCCCGCCGGCGAGATCGTCCGATGAGCCGATGCGGGTGAAGATGCGGTCCACGAGCGACAGCTCGCAAGCCGCGGCCGGGACAAAGCTGCCGATCTGTGCCAGCAGCACGATCAGCGCGGTCTGGCGCATGTAGGTCGATTTACCGCCCATGTTCGGCCCGGTGATGACCAGCATGCGGGTGGCGTCGTCGAGGCCCAGGTCGTTGGCGACGAAAGGCGTCTCCAATACCTGCTCGACCACCGGGTGGCGACCCTGCTCGATGCGCATGCACGGCTGCTCGACGAAGCGTGGGCGATTCAGATCGAGATTCAGCGCCCGCTCGGCGAGGTTGCTCAGCACGTCCAGTTCGGCCAGCGCGCCGGCGCTTTCCTGCAGCGGCGCCAGGTCGCCGATGAGCATTTCCAGCAGCGCGTCGTAGAGCAGCTTCTCGCGGGCGAGGGCGCGGCTCTTGGCCGACAGCGCCTTGTCCTCGAACTCCTTGAGCTCAGGGGTGATGAAGCGTTCGGCGCCCTTGAGCGTCTGCCGGCGGATGTAGTCGGCCGGCGCCGATTCGGCCTGTTTGCTCGGCAGCTCGATGAAGTAGCCGTGCACGCGGTTGTAGCCGACCTTGAGGTTGGCCAGTCCGGTACGGGCCTTCTCGCGGGTTTCCAGGTCCATCAGGTACTGTCCGGCGTTCTCGGAAAGCGACTGCAGCTCATCCAGCTCGGCGTCGTAGCCGGTCTTCAGTACGCCGCCGTCGCGGATCACCGCCGGCGGGTTGTCGATGATGGCGCGGGCCAGCAGTTCGGCCAGCTCCGGGTAGGTGCTGATGCTCGTCGCCAGTTCGAGCAGATGCGGTGCCACCAGGTCCTGCATGCCGGCCTGCAGCTGCGGTAGCGCCGCGAGCGCGTCGCGCAGGCGCGCCAGATCGCGCGGGCGGGCGTTGCGCAGGCCGATCCGGGCGTGGATGCGTTCCAGGTCGCCGATGTCTTTGAGCTGCGGCTGCAGCTGCTCGAAGCGGTAATGCTCGAGCAGGTAGGTGATCGAATCCTGGCGCGCTTCGAGAATCTCGCGGTTGCGCAGCGGGCGGTTCAGCCACCGGGTCAGCAGGCGCGAGCCCATGGCGGTCTGGCAGCGGTCCATNNCGCAGGCTGCGCAGGTGGGGCAGGGCGGTGCGCTGGGTTTCCTTGGCGTAGGCGAGCAGGCAGCCGGCGGCGCCGATGGCCAGCGTCAGGTTCTCGCAGCCGAAGCCCTTGAGGTCCTGGGTGGAGAACTGCTGGCAGAGGCTCTTGAATGCCGAATCGCGATCGAAATCCCAAGGCGCGCGACGGCGCACACCGCGGCGTTTCTCCAGCGGCAGGCCCTGCGGCCAATCGTCGGGGATCAGCAGTTCCGCCGGGCTCAGGCGCTCCAGTTCCGCGAGCAGGGTTTCCCAGCCCTTGAGCTCCTGCACGCTGAAGCGGCCGCTGGCGATGTCCAGCACCGAAAGGCCGAACAGGCGCTCATCACCGACCACCGCAGCCAGCAGGTTGTCGCGACGCTCGTCGAGCAATGCCTCGTCGCTCACCGTGCCGGGGGTGATGATGCGCACCACCTGGCGTTCCACCGGCCCTTTGCTGGTCGCCGGATCGCCGATCTGCTCGCAGATCACCACCGACTCGCCAAGCTTCACCAGCCGCGCCAGATAACCCTCGGCGGAATGGAACGGAATGCCTGCCATCGGGATCGCCGTGCCCGCCGACTGCCCGCGTGCGGTCAGGGTGATGTCGAGCAGCGCGGCGGCTTTCTTGGCATCGTCGTAGAACAGCTCATAGAAGTCGCCCATGCGGTAGAACATCAGCTGGTCCGGATGCTCGCGCTTGAGTCTCCAATATTGCTGCATCATCGGCGTATGGGCGGAAAGGTCGGCGTTGGGCTTGGTCATCGGCTTGCGTGCGGTTCGTTGAGTGGCGGGTAAGGCTATCGGATGACGGTGCGGTCGGACCGTCCGGAGCCAGGTTGACGCGGGAAAGCCGGCAAGGTTAACACGGGCTGAGCGGCTCGACAGGTGAGGGCGTGGGACAGTTTGAGCGGCGTTCAGGTGTCATTTGTCGGGCCGGGCACAGAAGGCGTTGACAAGCGAACCGGAGCTGTTGGTAACTCTGGTCTGTCGACAGGTTGCCGGTGCGCTTCGGGCCTTGTGTACGCCGGGCCTGCGACTCCCTCGATCACGCAGTCGTGCAGGCCCCTCGGTGCCTGTCGCGGTAGCTTGCCTGATTGTCGCTCTTGCTTCGCCGCCCTGTGGATTGCAGCCCCGGCCATCCCGCCTCGGCGAATGCCTGTTCTACCCCCTCGCGTCAGTTCTTCCTGCAGTAATGCTGGCGACCTCTCTATCTGGTCAAGTGAGCAGCAGACATGTCTCGACTACTCGGACTCGACGCCCTGCGCGGCGTTGCGGCGTTGTGCGTTGCCTATTCCCATCTGATCGCAAAAATGAAGCGTGACGGCCATTTCGATGGGCTGACCAGCGATCTGTTTCTTATCAGCAAAACGGTACTGGATGTCGGCAAGGCCAGCGTGCTGGTGCTGTTCGCCCTGAGCGGCTATTTCGTCGTTGCGGCGCTGTACAAGAGCCGCCATCGCTACGAACGGCCGATCGCGGCGTTCGTCTATCAGCGCTTCTTCAGGCTGTTTCCCCTGTACTGGCTATCGCTGCTTCTCGGTGTGATGTTTCCCTGGGACGATCCGGCTCGGGTGTTCAGTCCGGCTGTCATCGCGATCAATGCGACGATGCTGCAAGGCTTCGTATTTGTCGAAAACGTGATCGGTTTGTACTGGACGCTGCAAATAGAGCTGACCTTCTATGTGCTGTGCATTGTCATCTTCGCGCTGCGTCTGGGCGGCTCGGCCAGGCGCGATCTGCTGTTTCTGCTGGCCCAGTACGTCTTCACCCTGCTGCTCGCGTTCCTGCGCTACAAGCTGGAAATGAAGCTGCCGGTGGCCCTGCCCCTGATGCTGAGTGTGTGTTTCCTCGGCGCATTGTGGAAGGCCACGGATAACGGTCGCGCACCCGATACCGGGCATTACGCGCGCATCGCAGTGGGCCTGTTCTACCTGTTTCTGTTGCCGATCTGCGTGCTGGCCTACTCGCGCGATACCGGTCTCGGGGAAACCTGGTATCGCTACTTCGTCAGCTATGCGGTGGGTGTTGCCGTCTTCATTGGCGCGACACGCATCAGTGGTAAGGGGCTGCGCTGGATCGCGCCGCTAGGCGGGATCGGCTATATCGTCTTCCTGGCCCATCCATCGGTATTCGCAATCGCCGAGCGGCTGGGCTTCGGCGCTGGAGCGCTGGCCATTCCCGGCCCGCTCTACATCGCGGTGATGCTGTTACTGGTGACGCTGTTCGGCTTCTTCGTCAAGCGAACCCTGGCAGATCCCATCCAGCGCTATGGTGATGCAGTGGTAAGCCGTCGCGGACGGAGCATCGGCGAGCGTGTCGTGCTGCCGGTTCGCCAGGATGCCTGATGGGCGACGCGTAACTCGACCATTGGCCATCCGGATGGCTGAACTCGGGAGCCCGCTGGTGTAGGGTATCGGCCACTTTCCTTTGGCCGGAGCCCTGATGAATCTCACCGAACTGGCGGCACAGCTGGGTGATGCGCTGCAACGACTGGGTGCGCAGGTCAGCACCGCGGAATCCTGCACCGGTGGTGGCATTGCCGAGGCCATCACCCGTATTGCCGGCAGCTCGGCCTGGTTCGAGGCCGGCTACATCACCTATTCCAATGCCCAGAAGACGCGCCAGCTCGGCGTACCGGCGGAGCTATTCGAGCAGGTCGGCGCGGTCAGTGCCGAAGTGGTGCAGGCCATGGCGCGAGGCGCGCAGCGCAACAGTGGTGCGCGCTTTGCGGTGGCTGTCAGCGGCATTGCCGGACCCGGCGGCGGCACGGCAGAAAAACCGGTTGGTACGGTCTGGATTGCCTGGGCAGATGACTCGCATCTGCAGGCCCAACGCTATCTATTCGCCGGTGATCGCCAGGCCGTACGTGAGCAGACGGTGGCGGCGGCGTTGCAAGGTTTGCTTGTGCTGGCGGTCGGAGAAAAACAGTTTCGGGGCTAGGCGAGTAAATTTGCCTATGTTCTAATACTGGCTACTTATACAGTTGTTGTGGC
>DNMQ01000319.1 GCA_003488145.1 Pseudomonas sp. | reverse complement strand
AACATCTCCGGCTTGCTCATCTCCGGATCGACCTGGCCCTTGAACTGCCCAGTGGTGCAGTGCATGGCCTGGATGTCGATCATCGTGAAGCTGTCGTCGATCGACACGCCGGAGCCCTTGTTCTTCGGCAGGTGGTGATCCGGGTGGGCCTGGCCGATGGTGAAGGTCTTCCACATGCTGCCCTTGCGGTCATACGACACGGTGCGCGGCACGGTGAAGGTCTGCGCGTCCATGTAGTGCACGCGCTTGGACAGTGGGTGGCTGCCGTCCACCGGCACCGATTCCACCTCGTAGACCTTGCGCAGCTGCCAGGTGATGTTGGGGAAACAGCCGCCCTGACCGCCGAACGCCACCACCTGGTAACCGTCGCTGTCCTTGTGCGTTTCGCTGTCCAGCGTCAGGTCGTTGTGGTTGTAGAACGGCATCAGCATGAAGCGGGTGCCCTTGTAGCTCCACTGCATGTCGGAAATGCGCCCGTTGTAGCCCTCGAAGTCCTCGATCATCAAGTCGGAGCCGAGGAAGGCATCGGTCACCTGGCCGGTGGCCAGGCGCCGCACGCGACGCTGGAAGCCCAGGTACAGCCAGGAGTTGTCACGCTTGAGGTCGTCTTCGGCGCGGTGGATCAACAGCTGGGTGTTGCGTACGTCATACGGCTCCTGCACCTTGACGTAGATGCCGCGGAACAGCTGCGACGGGTTGGGGGTGATCGCCGGCGTGGGCTCTTGGTTGACCCGGCGGGTGAAGTTGAGGAAGTGGAAGTCGAACTTGATGGTGCGCTCCAGCTTGCCCGTGTTCATGTCGCGGAACTTCCAGTAGAACGGCGAGACGGCGGCGCTGTCGCCCCAGTTGTAGCCGTACTTGTAGTTCCAGGCGAGCTTCTCGCCGGCGCGTGAGTCGCTGGCGTCCGGCTCCTGAGGGAACGGCCTGCCGGCCACGGCGCCACTGATCTCGCCGGGCTTGGCGCCGAGTTTGACCGTGTCCATGTGCTGGCGGGTAGCCTCGACGTAGTTGGGGTGCAGGTCGAAGGAGGTGGTGTCGCCGACCTTCAGCTCCGCCCAGCCTTTCTCGATAAAACCGTAGAAGGCCGGGTCGAGAATCTCCTTGAACTGGGCGACGTTGCCCTTGTTGATGGTCATGCCGGCGCTCAGACCGGCGAAGCTCGGCTTGTCGTTCTGGTAGGGGTAGAAGGACTGCTGGATCACCGCCTCGTCGGCGGCGTGCACGCCGCTGGTCGCGCCCAGCGTCAACAGGGCCAGCGCCAGGGTGCGGCTCTGCCGGGATTTCTTGTAGTTCATGGCTATTCCTCGTGATTGATCAGAAGCTGTAACGCAGGGTCAGTTGCAGTTCGTCTTCCTTCTGCGCCATGCCGATGGGGCCGGCGCGGAAGCGGCCCAGCGGCTCGTAGCCGCTCAGACCGGCGGTGGCGCCCACCGGCAGGCCATAGCTGGTGAAGGGGTCCCAGGGGTTGCAGCTGCGGCAGTCGTCGAACTCGCGAGCGCCTCGACCGACCTTGAGGTTGGCGCCGGCGACGATCTTCAAGTTGTCGCTGAACAGGTATTCCACGCTCGGCGCGATGGCCGTGGCCTGGGCCTTGAAGTCATGCGCGACGATTATTTGCGGGCTGAGGCGGTCGTTCATCCACCAGCCTTTCACCAGCAGGGTGCCGATCCAGTTCTGCTCCCAGTCCGGCATGCCGGCCTTGCCCAGTGGGCGATCCTCAAGCTGGTGCTCGCGGATGTGCTGGCCGAACAACTGGCCGGAGAAGAGGAAGGCGCGGCCGGGGTTGAGGAAGGGGATGAAGATGTTCTTGTCCGCACCGATCACGTAACGGGTGACGTCGGACTCGGAGAACAGCCGTGATTGCAGGGTGTTGGCAAACTCCTCGCCCTCGGTGTGCGCGACTTCGAAGCGGAACACCGTGTCGATCGCTTGCGAGTAGTAGTCCATCGAACCGCCGATCAGGTTGACCCGCGGGAAATGGATATCGAAGGCGATCAGGGCCGGCCATACCGCGGTTTCACCGGTGAAGGCGTTCTGCGCCGGGATGCCGCCACGCAGCGAGGGCAGTTGCGAGCGGTAGGTCAGGGCGTTCAGCGAGAAGCCGAAATCGCCATAGACGCCTTCCAGCTTGATGCCGAACTGGCTGTTGGACAGGCTCCAGGACGGCATGTGCGCCTTGCGGATACCGATCTGGCCGGGGCCGAAGTCGGTGGCGATGTTGCCGCCGGCGAAGTTGGCCACGGTGCCGCCGTTTTCCCAGAGGTTGTTCATGCCGCGGAAGAAGCAGCCAGCGTCGAGGATCGAGTTGGGCTGGCCGCACTGACCGAGGTTGTGCGGACGGAACTTGTCGAAGTTCCACACGAACGACATGTTGAGGTCGTCGAACACCTCGCCGGCGCCCATGCGCCAGTCGGCCTTGGCGATCCACATGGGAATGCGGATGTCTTCCAGCTCGTCATAGATGTTGTTACGCGAGTAGTCGACCGGGTTGATCACGTCGAGCACGCGGAACAGGTCGGTGCGGCCCCAGATCACCTGTTGCTTGCCCAGGCGCCAGCTCAGGATGTCGCCGTTGGGCAGATCGTTGTCGAAGTCGACGTAGAGCTCGCGGATGAAGTCCAGCCGTTCGTTGAACTCGGGGAA
>DNMQ01000237.1 GCA_003488145.1 Pseudomonas sp. | reverse complement strand
CATCAAGGTCAGAAGCTGGACCACGGCATCGAAATCTTCGCGACTGCGCTCAAACTGCGGCAGTCGTACCTCCTACCCAGTGGCGCCACACCCTAGGACCAGGTCGTGCAGGCGAAAGCCTGGACCGCCGCCATAGCCTACGCCGCGCTGCTGCATGACATCGGCAAGATCGCTGTCGATCTGCACGTCGAACATGCCGACGGCAGCAGTTGGCACCCCTGGCACGGCCCGCTAGCCCGCCCCTACCGATTCCGCTACCGACCGAATCGCGAATACCGCCTACACAGCGCGGCAACGAGCTTGCTGTATCGACAGGTGCTCGATGGCGAGACTCTCGACTGGCTCAGCACCTTCCCTCCACTCTGGTCCGCACTGTTGTACGTCCTGGCCGGCCAGTACGAACACGCTGGTGTCCTCGGCGAACTGGTCATTCAGGCAGACCGTGCCTCAGTTGCCCAAGCGCTGGGCGGCGATCCTGCACGGGCTATGGCAGCACCGAAGCAAGCGCTGCAGCGCAAGCTACTCGATGGCCTGCGCTACCTGCTAAAGGAGGAGCTGAAACTCAACCAACCCCAGGCGTCGGACGGCTGGTTGACTCAGGATTCTCTATGGTTGGTCAGCAAGACTGTTTCGGACAAGTTGCGCGCGCACTTGCTGGCACAGGGCATCGAAGGTATCCCTGCGAACAACACTGCCGTGTTCAACGTGCTGCAGGATCACGGCATGCTCCAGCCCACCACTGAAGGCAAGGCGATCTGGAGAGCGACGGTCAGGAGCGACGTGGGTTGGGCGCACACGTTCACACTTCTGCGATTGGCGCCGACTCTGATCTGGAAGGAAGATGATCGGCCGGAGCCGTTCACTGGCAGCGTCGAGATTGAGCTAGAGCCCAACGATGCGACCACAGAATCATCCATCGATAGCGGTGAAACCCCACCCGTGGCGGACGCCGCACCTGCGCCCTCTGCTGCACCCGCTGCCGATAGCGTCGACGCCCTGCTGGCATTGCTCGGTACTTCAGATACCGAACCGCCCTCGCAGAGGCCGGAGGCTGAACCGCCCGCAGTATCGAGAATCGATGACCCGCTCGCACCTTCCTTGGCAAACGATGCAATGCTGGCGCCTGCCGCTGTACTTCAGTCCACCGAGAACAGCGGGATCTCAAGGGAGCCACCTTCCGGCGAGCACTTCATGGCTTGGCTGCAGCAGCGCGTACAGAGCCGCAAACTCATCATCAACGACGCCAAGGCTCTGGTGCATACCGTGGCCGATACGGCATTCCTGGTTAGCCCAGGTGTGTTTCAGCGCTACGCACAGGAGCACCCGCATACAGCCGCGCTCGCCAAGCAGGATAAGGTTGCAGGTTGGCAGTGGGTGCAAAAGCGCTTCGAAAAGCTGCAACTCCACCGCAAGCAGGCCAACGGCCTGAACATCTGGGCATGCGAGGTAACGGGACCACGCAGGTCAAGGCGATTACACGGTTATCTGCTGGCAGAACCGCAGCACCTATTCGATGTGGTGCCGCCCAACAACCCGTATCTAAAGCTTCGCACTGATGGCATTTGCAATGACTCGAATAAGAGTTGAGCAAATATTCCCCCCTCTCTTGCTGAACCAATACATGGGACGCTCCGTATATCGAGTCACAGGGTATTGTCGCGTCGAGCGCCCCGACAAAATGGCCGGCAAAGCTTTCCATCAGGATCACCACCACGTTTTGAATCGGCAACCGGGTATCGGCAGGTGCCTGATAGTCTCGGCGAATGGCCGCCGTCTCCGAGTCGACCAGGCGATCATTCGGGCCCAGCAGCAGATCGCGGGTGATGGCGACGGCCTGGTCGGACGGCATCGAAGGCTTCCAGATGTTGTCCCGTTCGGCGGAGAGACGGCTTTTCCCGGCGGCATACAGGCTCAGCATGCCATTCAGGCCAAGCTGGTTCGCGAACATCGATTCGGTCGTAAACGCATCGCCCCAGCGCAGGGGCGGGCCCTGGCGAAGGGTGCCGCGTGCGGCGACGACGGAAACCAGCACGCAGAGCAGCAATGCCACACCTCGGACAGGCCACGAACGCACGGATCGGCCGCTGCGCTGCCCGTTCGGTTGGCGGCCGGCCGACTTCCAGCGCCTATCCAGCCAGGCAAAGATTGCGAATACTGCCCCGCTCAGTACCGCCCAGGCCAGCAGCAGACGGACCACCGGAAATCCATGCCAGAGCATGCTCAGCACGGTTGCCGGATCTTCCTGGATGTACTGGAAAACCAGCCCGTTGAGGCGCTGGTGGAATTCCTGGTAGAAGTTCAGCTCGACCATGCCGAGAAATATCGCCAGGCCCGCTGCGAAGTTCAGCCAGTAGCGTTGCCAGCGGCGCGCAGCCACTAGTCGCGTGCTGAATAACGCCAGGATCAGCGGAGCACAGATGAACACAACGACGCGCAGGTCGAAGCGCAAGCCATTGAAAAACGCCTCGACAAAGCTGGCCGCAGGCGTGTCGCCGATCAGTTCGTGGTTATAGACCAGCAGCCCGAGTCGCAGCAGTGAGAAAAGAAGAAGAAGGACGATTGCGCTCGTCAGAATGAAACCGAGGTGTTCAAGAGTGCCTGGCGATGTTCCACGCGCAGCCACACGACCCGAGGGCTGGTTTGAATTCATGGGAAGACCTTTAGGAGCGATTCAGTTCGAGGATGCGATCGCGGCCTTGCTCGGCGAGCAGATAATGGCGCGGTGCGACACGTAGCAGCGTTTGTGGAGAGCGCAGATGGCCGAGGACGACATGCTCGGTGCCGGTGTTATCCAGCAAAAGCAGACGTGCCATGTGGGTGGCGTCCTCGCTGGCCCAGAGTCCCTCTTCGGTACAGAGCAGATAGCCGGGTTCGTTTAACCCGGACCAAACGGTCTCGTCCACGCCGTCCTCGTTCAGACGCTTGACCCAGCCGCGTGTTTTCTCGGCATAGAAAAGCCGCCCATCGGGACAGGCGGTGATCGCCTCCGCTTCGTTTAATCCGTCACGCAAGACAACGGTTTTGCCGTTCTGGGGGTCGAAGCGCAGCAGCCGACCGCTGGCCTGATCCTCGATGGCATAGAGATAACGACCATCGCTGGCGAGCTGCTCCACGCCTTGGCCGATCAGCAGGCTGGTGGTTTTGTCTGCGTGCATCCACAGGACCGGTAAATTCCCACCTTCCTGGCTGATGGCGATCCCGCCTCGATAAGCCAGTAACCCGTCCGGTTTGGACAACCCTTGCATCACCTGAGAAACGCTTCCATTGGCAGGCAGCTTCAACAGCGTCCCGTCTCCGTTTCGGTACTCCTGCGTCACATAGAGGTTGCTTCGGTCATCCTTGGCCAGGGCGCTGACCCTCTCGATACCGTCGTAGTAGACCCGGTAACCCCAGCCGGATGTGGCGCTTACCGGCGCCAGGTGACGCCATGCAGGCAGTGCCAGCGCCAATGTCGAAACGGCAAGCCCGCAGGCAATGGTTTTTAGGGCATTGAGCAGCGGCCAATGGTTGGCCTTTAGAACGTGCGCTATCCAAGGCCGAGTCATAGCAGAATCAGTCCCCAGACAACCGCAATCAGAATCAGGGCGAGGAACTGGGCGGCACTACCCATGTCCTTGGCTTGCTTTGAAAGCGGATGGATAGCCAGAGATATCCGGTCGATGGCCGCCTCAATCGCTGAGTTGAGCAGCTCCACGATCAGCGCCAGGAGAGCCACCAGGATCATCACGGCCCGCTCGGTTCTGCTCACATCGAGCAGGCAGGCGATGGGGATCAGAACGAGGTTCAGCAGCAGCAGCTGACGGAAAGCCGCTTCCCCATGATAAGCGGCCCCGAGTCCGGCCAGCGAATAGCCTGTCGCATCGATGATCCGGCGCAGGCCCGAACGCCCCTTCAAAGCCTGTGCGTCGGTTGGGCAATCGTTTAGCTCGCTCATGCCGCACGCGTCCCGAGCGCCTGTAGATAGGCCTGCTGAAAGAGCACCCAATCTTCCAGCGGCATATGCTCGCGATGACGGAGCAGCTGGCGCAGGTCGTGCCGGGAGGCTGCGGAGGTCCGCCAGCGCCGTCGGCTCTTTTCTAGGTCAAGCAAGGCAATCACCACCTCGGTCTCGGCGTCCCGCTTAGATACCTTGACGAAGATGTGCTTTGGATAGCAGCACCCGTGCTGCCAGCCGGCCAGGTGCAGGCGTGCCAGGGTGAAGGCCAGTTGCTTGAGGATCTTGTCGTTCAGCGCGCCGTCATGTCGGTGCGGGCCATTGGACGCGTACCATTCCTGCAGGCTGATAAAGCCTTCCAGCGCCTCGGTGACCAGCAGCGCCTGCCATTGGCCCGCTTCTTTTTGCGCGGCACAGTAAATGAGACTCGGGACGCGAATTCCCAACCGCTCAAGCGCAAGTAAAGCCTGCCGCTCGCGTAACGCGGTCGGACGTCCGAACGGGTACCGCAGCGAGCGGTAGAGGTGGCCGACCTGGCGCTTGCAGTAAAGGATGGGCTGGTCGGGATCGCTCGACACCAGGCGTTGCACACCGCTCTGGCCACCGCGGCGCTGGTTGGGCGGCTCGACCCACTCGCCCTCGCTATTCCACCAGCGCTCGAAGCGCATATCACCACCCGGCGACGCCTGCAGCTCCATCAAAGCGCCCATCATCAGGCTTCCTTGCGCAACGTATAGACGCGCCACATGGCATAGCCCGGCAAGAAGTCCTGCTGACCGATGATCTTGAACCCGGCGCTACGGAACTCCGCTTCGATCACATGGCGCGGCACGACAAACCGGTTCTGATTGTCCGCAGCCCGGCCCTGCCTGACACGCTTGGCCTCCAGGAGCTTGCGCTTCCAGGCTTTGTAGTTGCCATCTACCCAAAGCGAGACGATGACCGTATCCCGCGTGACACGATGGAACTCGCGGAGTATGGCCAGGCGGTGATCCGCTTCGGCGATGTGGTGGAGCAGACGGATACAGAAGATGCAATCGACCGCATTGGGGCCCAGATCAATCTGGAAGGCCGATGTCTGGAAGGTTTTGACCCGCGCGACGATACCGGCGGGCTGCGCCGCTTGCGCAGTGGCTAGCATGTGCGCCGAGTTGTCGGCCGCGAGTATCACCCGATTGGGATGCTCCGCCAGCAGGGGCCAGAAGCGCCCCGCACCGCAGGGTAGATCAAGTACCAGAGCTGGCTCGTCGGCTTGCTGAAGTGCCCGCCGGGCCAGCTGTTCATCACGCCAGTGGGAGAGCCTGCGGGCCAGACCATCATGGTGCTTGTGCAGGTACTGCACTGCATGCTCCTGGTCGTATTTGCGCGAGAACTCAAGTTCGATCGGATGATTTTTTGACATGTCTGGCCTTCCACAAAGGGGTACGCCAGACAATCTAGGGATGAGGGGGTCAAGCGGTTGTCAAAACCCTGTGAAAAAAATGTCAAAGCTGCTGATTTGGGCTCTGCCCCAGAACGACCCGGAAGCAGCTGCCGCCTGGCGCAAGGTCGCTGACACCAATGCTCCAGCCCTGGTGCGTGCAGATGCGCTTGACCAGCGATAGTCCCAGCCCCAGGCCTTCCCCACGGGCACGCTCGCCCCGCACGAAGGGTTCGAAGATGCGTTCCTGCTGGCCGGAAGGAATGCCCATGCCGCTGTCCTCGACGCGAAAACCGCCCGGCTCCAGCGTCAGGCGCACCCAGCCTGCATCGGTGTAGTGCAGCGCGTTGCGCAGCAGGTTGGACATGACGGTAGACAGGAGGGTGTGGTTGTAGCGCTGAGCATCAGTGCCCTCCTCCAGCAGCTCGAACCCAAGGCCCTTTTCAGCCATTGCCGGGCCCCAGCGCCTGTATTGTTCCGCTGCAACGCTCGCCAGGGTGGTTGTCCCCGCCAGTGACGCTTCTTCCGGCTGGCTGCGGGCCAGGGTGAGAAAGGTTTGCACCAGATCGCGCATTTCCGCCGCAGCGCGGGCAATGCGGGCTACCTGCTCTTTTTCGCGTGCACCCAGCGGAGCGTCGTCCAGCAGCTCGCATGAAGTGCCGATGATCATAAGCGGCGTACGCAATTCATGGCTGACATCACTGGTGAACAGCTGCTCGCGTTCCAGCGAGCGCCTCAACTGCCCGAGCGTGCTATCAAATGCCGAGGCCAGGTGGCCAATCTCATCATCCGCGTATTCGGGCGCCAGAGCCGGCGCGCTGGAATGCAGCTGATCGCGGTGCTGAACCTGCTGGGCCAGCCGGCTCACGGGCGCCATGACCTTTTGCGCCATCATGCGGCCCAGCAGCCAGGCGCCTGCGATGGTGAGCAGAAAACCCGCCAGCACCACATTGAACAGTGCCTGCTCCCGCGCCTCGAACTCGTGTTGCTCCTGCACCAGCAGATAACGCTCGTTGCCCACGTTGCGCGTGTAGACATAGAAGGCTTCGTCGCCGTTCACCACCTCGGTAAAACCCGGCTGCGTTTTCGAAAACTGCAGGGGAATGGCAAATTCCGGCGCGGTCGTGGCAAAGAATTGGGTGCTCGAATCAAGACGCGGAGGCAGCCCCTGCCCGATGTCCTGAAGGATGGTGTTCAACTCACGATCAAGCTCTTCGGAAACCAAATGCTCCTCGATGGAATGAACGATGCCGACGATGCCGAGGGAAAAAAGCCCGCTCACGATCAGCGTCATCAACGTGAAGGCGATAACGATTCGACGGGCGAAAGGCTGTTTAGACGGCATCGGGCGTCTCCGACAGGCGATAGCCAACGCTGTGAATGGTATGCAGCAAGGGTTTATCAAACGGCTTGTCGAGGATCTGCCGCAACTGATGGATGTGGCTACGCAGGCTGTCGCTGTCAGGCAGGTTTTCGCCCCACAGCGCCTCCTCAAGCGCGTCCCGGCGAACCACTGCGGGGCTTCTGCGCATCAGGATTTCAAGCAGCTTCAAACCAATCGGGTTGAGCTTCAAGGTGCGCCCGGCACGCACGACCTGCAGCGTATCCAGGTCGAGGCTCAACTCGGCAACCTGCAGCACCCGCTTGCGGCTGCCCTGGCTACGGCGCAGGACCGCCTCGATGCGCGCCACCAGCTCCGACAACGCAAAGGGCTTGATCAGATAGTCGTCCGCGCCTGCGTTGAGACCCTGCAACCGATCGTTCAGGGCATCGCGCGCGGTGAGCATGATGATCGGCGTCTCGCGCCCAGCATCCTCGCGAAGACGCCGGCAGACCTGATAGCCATCGATTCCCGGCAGCATGATGTCCAGCACGATGAGGTCATAAGGTTCCGTGGCGGCCAGGTGCAGGCCACTCAAACCGTCGCTGGCGCAGTCGACGGTGTAGCCCTTGAGCTGCAGGTAGTCGAGCACGTTGGCGAGGATGTCACGGTTATCTTCGATCACCAGAATACGCATGGGGAAGGCTCACAGACGTTGACGTTATTTTCACAAGGTTTTTACGAAGGGCTCACGGGCTGATCGGCACAGTGCGACACGTTCATCCACAAGGATCATACGATGTCGTCACTCCGATACGCTCAGCTTCGCTACCTCTCCCTGATTCTAACGATATGGCTTGCGGTGTTCTTTCTGACCCGCAGCACGCTTTTGATCAGCCACCTGGGTGACGCCAACGTCAGCATTGGCCAATTGCTCGGCGTCTATGGAACCGGCATGGTCTATGACCTGGCCCTGCTGCTTTATGCAGCCTTGCCGCTGGCGTTCTACTTGCTGCTCTGCCCAAGAAGTATCTGGGAGAAGCCCTGGCACCTGCGATTGCTGCATGCGCTGCTGGCGATCAGCCTTTTCGTGATGCTTTTCACCGCCGTGGCCGAGTGGCTGTTCTGGGACGAGTTCGGCGTACGCTTCAACTTCATCGCGGTGGATTACCTTGTGTATTCCGACGAGGTGATCAACAACATCCTGGAGTCCTATCCCATCTATCCGCTGCTGGCATTGCTGGCAATCATGGCGATCGCCGCTGCGATGTTGTTGCGCAAGGTCACCGATGCAGCGTTGCGCGCACCGCTGCTGGGCTGGCGTTCCGGCGGGGCAGTCCTGGGAGCCTTACTGATGGTTGCCGTGGCCAGCGCTTATGGCGTGGGCCAGGACTTTCCGCGCAGTACCGGCGGCAACGCCTACCAGCGCGAGCTGGCAAGCAACGGTCCATTTCAGTTTTTCGCTGCCTTTCGCAATAACGAGCTGGAATACCCCCAATTCTATGCCTCGCTGCCGACGCGGGAAGTGGCTGAGCAGCTACGGCAGGAAGTGAGCGAGCCCAACGCCCGCTTCCTCGGCACTGATCCCCTGGATATCCGCCGGACGATCGACAACCCTGGCGAACCCCGGCGACTCAACGTGGTGCTGGTGACTATTGAAAGCCTCAGCGCCAAGTATTTGGGAAGTTTCGGTGATGCACGCGGCCTCACCCCCAACCTGGATAAACTTCGCCACCAAAGCCTGTTCTTCAACAACTTCTACGCCACCGGCACCCGGACTGATCGGGGTCTGGAGGCCATCACCCTGTCGGTGCCGCCAACTCCCGGACGCTCCATCGTCAAGCGCATCGGCCGCGAAAGCGGCTTCGCCAGCCTGGGACAACAGTTCAAGGCGCAGGGCTACGACAGCGTGTTCCTCTATGGCGGGCGTGGCTACTTCGACAACATGAGCGCCTTCTTCGGCGGCAACGGTTATCGCATCGTCGATCAGAGCAGCGTTGCCGAAGCCGACATCGCGTTCAAGAACGCCTGGGGCATGGCCGACGAGGACCTGTATGCCCAGGCGATCAAGCAGGCAGATGCGAATTACGCGACCGGCAAGCCGTTCTTCCTGCAACTGATGACAACCTCCAACCACCGGCCTTACACCTACCCCGCGGGGCGCATCGACATTCCTTCAGGCGAGGGGCGCGAGGGTTCGGTGAAGTACACCGACTATGCCATCGGCCAGTTTCTCGAACAGGCGCGCAGGAAAGCCTGGTTTGAGCAGACGGTCTTTATCTTTGTCGCCGACCACACGGCCGGCAGCGCCGGAACCGAAGACCTGCCCGTCGCCAACTACCACATTCCGCTGTTCATCTACGCACCAACGCTCATCGAGCCACTCGAGTTCTCCGGCCTGACCAGCCAGATCGACCTGGCGCCGACCCTGCTCGGCCTTCTCAACATGGATTACGTGTCCACCTTCTTCGGGCGCAATGTGCTCCGCGCAGATGCGACACCCGGGCGAGCTCTGATCGGCAATTACCAGCATCTGGGGCTGTTCGACGGCAAGGATCTGGCGATCCTGAGCCCTCGTCGTGCCATGCGCCGGCATGACGATGCGTTGCGCCTGAGCCGGGAATCCAATGCCCGAATCGATGATCTCCTGATCAGGCGAAACATCAGCTATTACCAGAGCGCCAGCCATGACTACACCGAGGGCCTGCTGGGCTGGCAGCCCGACCTGAAGCAGTCCGAACTCAGCCAGCGCTGAATCATCCCACCTTGCCCCTGCGATTTCGGGGGCATTGCCGGAATATCGAAATGTCTTGCTCCACCTCAAAATGCTCAAGGCCATTCAACTTCCATGTGGGCATGGGTATTCCGCTCGCCTTGATGCTGCTGCTCCTGGTCAACGACCCGACGCGAATCGATTTTGCCATCGCCAATTTCTTCTACAGCCCTGAGACGGGCTTCATTGGTCGCCATAGCTGGTTTCTCGAAGACGTACTGCATGACCGTGCCAAGCAGGCGGTCATCACCATTGGTGTCCTGGCTATCCTGGGCTTTGGGCTCAGCTTGCTGCCGACAAAGCTGAAAGTCTGGCGCCGTTCGCTGGGCTATCTGGTGCTGGCCTTGGCCTTGGCCACCAGCATCGTGACACCGTTGAAGGCGCTGACGGCGGTCCATTGCCCCTGGAGCCTGAGCGAATTTGGCGGTTCAGAAACCTATACGCCGCTGCTGAGCGAGCGCGAGCCAACCTTGAAACCCGGTCGTTGCTGGCCGGGTGGGCACGCCTCTGCCGGCTTCTCGCTGATTGCGCTTTACTTCTTCCTTCGTGACCGCAGACCGCGTGCAGCAGCATGGGCGCTTGGGCTGGCCCTGGGGCTGGGAACCGTCTTTTCCATCGGACGCATGATGCAGGGCGCCCATTTTCTTTCCCACAATCTCTGGACGCTGCTGTTCGATTGGGTGATTTGCCTGGCAACCTACCGCCTGGTGCTGTATCGACCAAAGGTTAAGACTGCCGGAGCGGAGATTCCCGATTCTCGCGCGACCCAGGGGCTGGTCGAATGAGCAACGGCCAGAATGCGTTCAGGCCTTCAGACCGGACAAAAAAAGGGCCGCACGGATGTCGGCCTGAAGGGATGCCAATGCCACTTTACCTGCGTGGCGCGGTTTATTTGCGGCGCATCGCCTGCCCCTTGGCCTGGTCGACATGATGTTGCCACTCACGGTCACGGTCGCGCCAGCTCCGGTCCCGCGTCCCACCGTCTGCCGAATGCTCCGCCGTCGCCTGACACTGACGGAAACCATCGTTCCAGCCTTCGGCATAAAGCTGTTGCTTGGAATAGCGGGGGACATCCTTGCGAAACTTATTTAACGCTCCGGCGGCTTGCCGGCCACTGCTGCAACCGGCCTCAAAACCATCAGCGAAATCCTCTGGATAGCCCTCGGCAAGCAGTTGCTCGCGTGTACTCTGGCAGCCTGCTAGCAATACGGTGGTAAGCAAGTAGGCGATGAAGGCACGGTGGGGTTGGATGCCTGAACGCATAGCTATCCGCACCTTGCATAGATGAAGGCTAAAAGCATAGAAATTACCCCATGGGAACCGATTTCGCTGAAGATTATGGCTTGGGTTCCTGCCTCGCAGAGGTTCGGTGTCTAGCTAGGAAGGAGATAGCTAAAACTGTACCGGTGGGACGATGAAATTCTTGTCAAAGGAATATGAATAGGACGTCAACCCAGCCGCATACCGAACACACGCGTATAGGACAGGAAGCACCATGGCCGGTTACGAATCCGATGGTTATTGCGCAGGCTCAGGGCGGTTAAATCAACGGCTCCGGGTCGTGGTGTTTTCCAGCATGGAATCCTCATCTATTTTGGGAAGCCGAAAGAATTCGCGGAAAAATGCGCTAAGTGCCGGTCGATTCTCAGCGTTCTACGGGCGTAGTTAGAGGGCTGTGGCGGTACTGGCATCATTACGCCAAGTGCTCGTAGAGGATGGTCGCGCCAACAAGGACCAAAACCACGCCGCCTACAATCTCCGCTCGGCGCCCGACGAGCGCGCCGATAACCCTTCCAAGCATGACGCCAAGGGTCACCATGGTCATGGTGGCGAAGCCAATGGCCACCGCGGCGACAAGAATGTTGACGTCGATAAACGCCAAGCCCACACCTACTGCCAGAGCATCGATACTGGTGGCAGTGGCGGTGACTATCAGCAGAAACACGGAATGTTGCTTGGTTTTCGCGGGCTCTTCCTCAGGCGCCTTGAAACCGTTGTACATCATGTGCAAACCGAGGATTAGCAGCAGCGTGAAGGCGATCCAGTGATCCCAGCTTGCGACAAATTGCGACGCCGCTTGGCCGATCAGCCAGCCGATGATGGGCGTGATTGCTTCGACTATGCCGAAGATCAAACCCATGCGCAGTGCTTCGGTAATGTGAGGCTTGTGCAGGCTCGAGCCTTTACCGACAGCAGCGGCAAAGGCATCCGTAGACATGGCTAGAGCGAGCATTACTAGGGAAAACGGATTCATAAACACTTCCAGCCGGGCATCGAGTCCACGACATACCCACACGCCCGGCTCTGGGGTGGATATGCCGATGGTCTCGCCAACCGAAAGGTGTCCGCACCACGGCAGGTTGCCGAGAATGTTGATACGGACGCTCCTGAGCGGATCAGAAGCAGGCTACTCCCCAAAGGGGGGGCGAACGGTAACAGGCCAAGAAATTAGCATCAAGGGGTGCTACAGCTATTGAGGCCACTACCGTGCAGCCCGGTTGGGTCCTCCTTCGGTTGTCTATTTGCAACCAGACCCGCAATGAGGATCTGCATCGCAAGTTAGACGGATAGCGGCATTATCCGGTTGGATCAGGGCAGCGAACAT
>DNMQ01000239.1 GCA_003488145.1 Pseudomonas sp. | reverse complement strand
TTAATCAATTAGCTGGCCGGCGACAGCAAGGCGATCAGCCAGGGGCTGGACTTGATCAAGGTCATCGCCGAACAGACCAACCTGCTCGCCCTCAATGCCGCCATCGAGGCCGCACGAGCCGGGGAACAGGGTCGCGGGTTCGCCGTGGTCGCCGACGAGGTGCGCAATCTGGCGCAGAAGACCGCAGCTTCCACCACCGAGATCCAGGGCATCATCAGCCGCCTGCAGCAAGGCAGTCGCAAGGCCACCGAAGCGATGCAGAACAGCCGCGACAGCGTGGCCCGTTGCGTGAGCAGCAGCCAGGACACCACCGCCCTGCTGGACGCCATCGCCAGCGAGATCGAGGGCATCAGCCAGATGAACGAAATGATTGCCGCCGCGACCCACGAACAGACCGCGGTTTCAGCCGATATGGGGCGTCATCTGCAGAGCGTGCAGCAGGTCGCCGAGCGTAACGCAGGGGACGCCAGCGAGCTGGATAACGATGGTCGTCAGCTGCACGAGCTGGCCGGTCGCCTCGGCAGCCTCAGCAGCCGCTTCACCGTGCGGTGAAGCGGCGGAGCCAGTCAGCGCCGCCGGCGCCCGGCCGAATGACCAATCGCCATTGCGTTTGGCTGTTCGAAGGCCGCACACACCGCCGGCACCAGTAGCCGAGCGTGGCGCGGGATTTCCAGCCCGCTGTCGTCCAGCACGATCACCCCGTCGACATGCAGTTGCTGCAGCGCGGGCCAATGCCGCGCATAACGCTGCCGCACATCCACGCCGCTATGCAGCGTGAGCGCGTCGAAATCCAGCGCGAAGGTGCAGCGCAGGTGTTCGAGCAGCAACTGGTGCAGCGGATCGACATGGCTGGCGTGCAGACCGCAAATGCTCGGTAGCTGGTCCTGGTCGAGCGCCTGCTGATAGGCCTGCGCGGTGCTGGCGTTCTGACAATAAAGGCCATCGACCCGGCTTATCGCGCCCACCCCGAACCCCAGGTGATCGCATTCGCCGTGCAGGGTGTAGCCATGGATATCGTGGTGCAGCGCGCCGATCTCCTGAGCCATCGCCAGATCGTCGTGAGGCAGGACGAACTTGCCCAGCCCGATGTAGCGGTAGCCGGCGGCGCTGAGCTGCTCGACACCATGGCGGTACATCGCCAGCGTATCGGCCACCGAAGCCAGGCCGAGACGCGCGGGATTGGAAGCGACCAGAGGCGCGTCGCGGTAATCGAACATCGTCACCTGATCGGGCGCCAGCTCGATGATCGACGCCAACTTGCGCGCGAAGCTGGCCGGCGTCTGCCAGGACCTGCCGTAGCCAAGATCCAGATTCACCGAGCGGTAATGCAACGCATGGGCGGCTTCGATCACCCCGCGGATGCGCGCCGAACTGCGGAAATATTCGACCGTGCTGCCGTCGTCCGCGCGCAGATCGGGCACCGCGACGCTGAGCTGGTTGAAGCCGAGCTCGTGCAGCGCGCCAATCAGCGGCCAGTCGGCATGAGCCAGCTCGACTTCAGCGAGAAAGCTGCCGGCACGGGAATCGACGAAACTGAAACGGCTTCTGAGCAGCGTCATCAGTTCTCGTAACGCGGCGATGCCCAGCGTGCCGGTGCTCAGCCGCAATTGCTCGACCTGCTGCAGCGGCCCGGCATGGCAACCGAGCTGTTCGATCTCGCGGTGCAGCCGCAGCTGATAGGCCGCGGCCTCGCCAGGCTGCAGCTCGACGCCATCGGGCTGGTGGATGGATATCGACAGCGGGCGGCCGGCGCGACGCCCCTCGCGCAACGCACGCAGCAGATCCAGCGGGGCGATCCGGTCGCTGAAATCGGCCGCAGCCGGATAGGTGCAGTGCCTCTGCCCGATCTGTCCGTAGCGTTGTACCAGCGCGTCGTCCCAGGTCACTGAGCCAAGCATGAGAGCCTCCCGGCTGCGAATATCGCGTCTGTTGCTTTACGCGGCATCATCCGCGAGCCGCTGCGGGCGACGTTGACGTCCGTCAAGTAGGTGACAGATGGCCACGGCGAGCAGCCGGACGGTCAGAACTCCGACGCGAAACACGATGTGCTGCTTGAACAACCGCCCCTCGCGAACGCCGTTCGACCAGCCGACGTTTTGAAAAAGCCCGCAGCACGATGGTATTGATAGTGCGCCATCCATGCACCCCGGAGCCCGAACGTGATTCCAGCGTCCCTGATTTCCGCCCTGCGCTCCGCGCGCCATGTCGTCGTGTTCACCGGTGCCGGCGTTTCCGCCGAGAGCGGCATCCCGACCTTCCGCGACGCGCTGACCGGTTTATGGGAGCGTTTCGATCCGGGCGAGCTGGCCACACCCGAAGCGTTTCGTCGCGATCCGGCGCTGGTCTGGGGCTGGTATGAATGGCGGCGCATGCGCGTCCTCCAGTCCCAGCCGAATCCTGCTCATCTGGCCATCGCCGACCTCGCGCGCCACGTACCGCAACTGACGCTGATCACGCAGAACGTCGACGACCTGCACGAGCGTGCCGGCAGCGAGGATGTCATTCACCTGCACGGCAGCCTGCACCGACCGCGCTGTTTCGCCTGCGCCCGCGAGCCAGCCGAACCGCTGCCGGCTGCCGACGAGCCCGAAGGTGGTCGTCGCCTCGAACCGCCCCGATGCAGCCACTGCGGCGGACGACTGCGCCCTGGCGTCGTCTGGTTCGGCGAGAGCCTGCCCGTCGCTGCACTCAGTGCCGCGTTCCAGGCGGCCGGCGAATGCGACCTGCTACTGTCGGTCGGTACCTCCGGCGTGGTCTACCCAGCAGCTGAAGTGCCTCACCGAGCGCGCGACGCCGGTGCCACCGTGGTGCACATCAACCCACAGGGCGAGGCACCCGGCAGCGACCGCGAACACCTGCTTGCGCTGCCCGCCGGCAAGGCACTGCCCGAATTGCTCCGCGAGGCGTTTGGCGCCTGATGCAGAAACAATCTGCGCCCTGCCTCGGGACCTGATCGCCCCAAAGCGGGGATCGTGCGCGCACCGCCGCACTGTTCTGGTTCAAGCCTGCCGCGCTCAGGTCGCAGTCACGGAGGCTGATCGCTCAGCATCCGAGCGACCAGGCACCGCGCAACACCGCGCAATCGCGCGCCTTACAGCCGCAAATCCATGCTGCCGGACAAGCTGGCATACAACCTGCAACCACCCTGACAACACCTGCCGCCTCGCGGCAGGACGTCCCAGACGGTCAGCGGCGACCGTCAAGCCAACAGGCGCGGGACCGGGTGTAGCAGGCAACGAGGCCTGACCGACCACCCCACACACCACTAATTACCAGGCAAAGGCGCCTGGAGCTGATACCAGCTCCAGGCGCCTTTTTGCGTTTTGCCGGCCCAGTGCCGCAGCAGCTCGACTGAGGAAAGGCCATGAGTTCTACCGTCACTCCGCTCACGCACGAAAAACTGGTCATCGTCGGCAACGGCATGGTCGGTCACCACTGCATCGAACAGCTGATCGAGCGCGGCGCCCTCACCCGCTACGAGCTGCATGTGTTCGGCGAGGAGCGCCAGCGCGCCTATGACCGAGTGCACCTGTCCGAATACTTCGGCGGTCGCGATGCCGAGTCGCTGGCCATGTGCGATGCCGACTACTACAGCAGCCACGGCGTCTACACCCATCTGGGCATACAGGTGCTGGGCATCGACCGCGGGCGCAAGGAAGTCGTTACCAGTGCAGGCCGCCAGCCCTACGACCAACTGATTCTTGCCACCGGCTCCTACCCCTTCGTGCCACCGATCAGCGGTGCCGAAGGCAGCGCGCGACTGGTCTACCGCACCCTTGATGATCTCGACGCCATCCGCGCCGCCGCGACCAATGCCCGTCGCGGTGTGGTGGTCGGCGGCGGTCTGCTCGGGCTGGAAGCAGCCAACGCGCTGAAGTCGCTCGGACTGGAAGCCCATGTGGTCGAATTCGCCCCGCGCCTGATGCCGGTGCAACTGGACGGCGAAGGCGGCGCGGCATTGAAGGCGCGCATCGAGGCACTGGGCGTCGGCGTGCACCTGTCGCGCGCCACTCAGGAGATCGTCGCCGGCGAGGACTACGCCTGGCGGATGAACTTCACCGACGGCGAATTCCTCGAAACCGACCTGATCGTGTTTTCCGCCGGCATCCGCCCGCAGGACGCTCTCGGTCATGTCGCGGAGCTGGAGATCGCTCCGCGCGGCGGCATCGTGATCGACAGCGAATGCCGCACCTCGGATCCGGCGATCTTCGCCATCGGCGAGTGCGCCAGCTGGAACGGCAGCGTGTTCGGACTGGTTGCACCGGGCTACAGCATGGCCCGCAGTGTCGCCGCGCAGCTGGCCGAGGAACCCCACGAGCCCTTCTACGGCGCCGACATGTCGACCAAGCTCAAGCTGCTCGGCGTCGACGTCGGTTCCATCGGGGATGCCCACGGCGCCACGCCGGGCTCGCGCAGTTACCGCTTCATCGACGAGGCCAGCGCCAGCTACCGCCGTTTGGTCGTATCCGCCGATGGCAAGACCGTGCTCGGCGCGGTGCTGGTCGGTGACAACAGCTATTACGACACCCTGCTGCAGTACGCGCAGAACGGCATCAAGCTGCCGGCCGACCCGTCCGCGCTGATCCTGCCGCAGACAGAGGGCGCTCCGACGCTTGGTCCGGACGCCCTGCCGGCCAGCGCGACCATCTGTTCCTGCCACAACGTCAGCAAGGGCGCGGTGTGCTGCCAGGTCGATGCCGGCGTCACCGATCTCGGCGAACTCAAGGCCGCGACCAAGGCGGCCACCGGCTGCGGCGGTTGCAATGCCCTGCTCAAGCTGGTGTTCGATTCCGAACTGGCGGCGCGCGGCGTGGCGGTGGACAAGAGCCTCTGCGAACACTTCGCCTACACCCGTCAGGAGCTCTACGGCATCGTCCGCGTCGAGGGCATCCAGAGCTTCGCCGAACTGCTGGCCAAGCATGGTCGCGGGCATGTCGGTTGCGACATCTGCAAGCCCACGGTGGGCTCGATCCTCGCCTCCTGCTGGAACCAGCCGATCACCGATCCGGCGCTGATTCCGCTGCAGGACACCAACGACACCTTCATGGCCAACATGCAGAAGAACGGCACCTATTCGGTGGTGCCGCGCATCCCGGGCGGCGAGATCACTCCCGAAGGGCTGATCGCCATCGGCCAGGTGGCGAAGAAATACGACCTCTACACCAAGATCACCGGTGGCCAGCGCATCGACCTGTTCGGCGCCCAGCTGCACGAGCTGCCGGACATCTGGGGCGAGCTGATCGCCGCCGGTTTCGAGACCGGCCACGCCTACGGCAAGAGCCTGCGCACAGTGAAGTCCTGCGTCGGCAGCACCTGGTGCCGCTACGGTGTGCAGGACAGCGTCGGCATGGCGCTGCGCCTGGAGGACCGCTACAAGGGCCTGCGTGCACCGCACAAGATCAAGTTCGCCGTATCGGGGTGTACCCGCGAATGCGCCGAGGCGCAGAGCAAGGACATCGGTGTGATCGCCACCGACAAAGGCTGGAACCTCTATGTCTGCGGCAACGGCGGCATGCGCCCGCGGCACGCCGAGCTGTTCGCCACCGACCTCGATGACGAGGCGCTGATCCGCACCATCGACCGCGTGCTGATGTTCTACGTGCGCACCGCGGACAAGCTGCAGCGCACGTCGGTCTGGCGCGAGAGCCTGGAAGGTGGCCTCGATTACCTCAAGGCCGTGATCCTCGACGACAGCCTGGGCCTTGCTGACGAGTTGGAAAGCCAGATGCAGCACGTGGTCGACAGCTACCAGTGCGAGTGGGCCAATGCCATCAGCGACCCGGAAAAGCTCAAGCGCTTCCGCACCTTCGTCAACGACGGGCGCGGCGACCCCGACATCCACTTCGTCAAGGAGCGCGGCCAGCGTCGGCCGGTGCGCGCCAGCGAACTTCACCTGATCCCACTTACCCAGGAGGTGCTCTGATGAGCCAGTCCAACGTCGTTCGTCTCGACTCCCGTTCCGCAGCCCCGGCGGCCTGGCAGGCACTGTGCAGCCGTGCCGATCTGGTCGCCAATTCCGGTGTAGTGGCCTGGCACGAAGGCGCCCAGGTGGCGCTGTTCCACCTGCCCGAAAATGCTGAAGGCGAGCAGCTGTTCGCCATCGACAACCGCGACCCCAAGTCGGGCGCCAACGTCATCGGCCGCGGCATCGTAGGCAGCCTCAAGGGCGAGCTGGTGATCGCCTCGCCGCTGTACAAGCAGCACTTCCGCCTGGCCGATGGCAGCTGCCTGGAATACCCCGAACAAAGCCTGCGGGTATGGCCGGCACGCCTCAACGGCGATGCCGTCGAGATCGGCCTCGTCTGAGTTCCGCGCCGCCGCGCGTGCTGTCGGCGGCGCCCGGAAACACCGAATTTAAAAGCTTCTGCCAACTATTCGAGAGAAACCCGCCATGTCCTACATCATCCCCTCCGAGTTCGTCACCAAGATGGTGGACGCCGGTGAATCGAAGATCTTCATGTCCACCCGCGACACACTGATCCGCGCCTTCATGGCTGGCGCCATTCTTTCCCTCGCCGCGGTGTTCGCGGTGGCCGTGACCGTGCAGACCGGCTCGCCGCTGGTCGGCGCGATGCTGTTTCCGGTCGGTTTCATCATGCTTTACCTGATGGGCTTCGACCTGCTAACCGGGGTATTCATGCTCACCCCGCTGGCCCTGCTCGACCGCCGTCCTGGCGTGACCGTGAATGGCATTCTGCGCAACTGGGGCTGGGTATTTCTAGGCAACTTCGCCGGTGCGCTGGTGGTCGCCTTCATGATGGCCTTCGTCTTTACCATGGGCTTTTCCACCGACCCGGGGCCGATCGGCGAGAAGATCTCGCACATTGGTGAGGCACGCACACTGGGCTACGCCGAGTTCGGTGCAGCGGGCTGGGCGACAATCTTTCTGCGCGGCATGCTGTGCAACTGGATGGTCTCGATGGGCGTGGTCGGCGCGATGATCTCCACCTCGGTCAGCGGCAAAGTCATCGCCATGTGGATGCCGATCATGCTGTTCTTCTTCATGGGCTTCGAGCACTCGGTGGTGAACATGTTTCTGTTCCCCTCGGCGATGATCATGGGCGGCGACTTCTCGGTCATGGACTACATGGTCTGGAACGAGATCCCCACCGCGCTGGGCAACCTGGTCGGCGGCCTGGCCTTCACCGGCCTCACGCTCTACACCACCCACGTGCGCACCGCACCCAAGCGCACCGTCTACTGACCCTGGAGTGAACGAAGGCCCCGGCTCGCATGCGCGCCGGGGCTTTTGCGCAGATGAAGATGCCCAGCCAACTCGCCATTTCCCTCGGCCAGCATTCGGACCGCGGACGCAAACCGGCCAACCAGGACTTTCACGGCGCCTGTGTGCCCAGCGATGCCCAGCTCGCCAGCAAGGGCATCGCCATCGCGCTGGCCGACGGCATCAGCAGCAGCGAGGTCAGCCATATCGCCAGCGAAACCGCGGTGGCGAGCTTTCTTTCCGACTACTTCTGCACCTCCGACGCCTGGTCGGTGAAGCAGTCGGCGCAGCGGGTGCTGGTGGCGATCAATTCCTGGCTGCATGCGCAGACCCGCCACAGCCCGCACCGCTATGACCGCGACCGCGGCTATGTCTGCACCTTCAGCGCGCTGGTGCTCAAGTCCGCCAGCGCGCACTTGTTCCACGTCGGCGATGCGCGCATCTATCGACTGCGCGACGGCGGCCTCGAACAGCTGACCGAAGATCACCGCGTACGCGTGTCGGCGGATACCAGCTACCTCGGCCGCGCGCTGGGCATCGACCGGCACCTGGAGATCGACTACCGCACCCTGCCGCTGGCGGTCGGCGATCTGTTCCTGCTCGCCACCGATGGCGTCTACGAGCACATCGGCGCGCGGGATGCGGCGCAGCTCGTCGCCGAGCATGGCGACGACCTCGACCTGGCGGCGCGCCGGATCGTCGAGCGGGCATTGGCCAACGGCAGCGACGACAACCTCACCGCACAGCTGGTACGCATCGACAGCCTGCCGGAGCAGGCCGTCGACGACGTGCAGCGGCAACTCGGTGAACTGGCGCTGCCGCCGCTGCTGGAGCCGCGCATGCAGTTCGACGGCTACCGCATCGTTCGCGAGCTGCACGTCAGCAGCCGCAGCCATGTGCACCTGGCCGTCGACGAAGCCAGCGGCGCCACCGTGGTGCTGAAGACGCCCTCGCTCGATCTGCGTGGCGACCCCGCCTATCTGGAGCGCTTCCTGCTGGAAGAGTGGATCGCCCGACGCCTCGACAATCCCCACGTGGTCAAGGCCTGCCCGCCGCCGCGGCAGCGCCGCTACCTGTACACCGTGAGCGAGTTCATCGACGGCCAGACGCTGGCGCAATGGATGCTTGACCATCCACAGCCGGACCTGGAAACCGTGCGCGGCATCGTCGAGCAGATCGCCCGCGGCCTGCGCGCCTTCCACCGCCTGGAGATGCTGCATCAGGACTTGCGCCCGCAAAACCTGATGATCGACGCCACCGGCACGCTGAAGATCATCGATTTCGGCTCGACCCGCGTCGCCGGGCTGGCCGAACGCAACGCACCGGGCACGCAGGACAACCTGCTCGGCACCGCGGCCTATACCGCGCCGGAATACTTCCTCGGCGAGGCCGGCACGCCGCGTTCGGATCAGTATTCGCTGGCGGTGATCGCCTATCAGTTGCTCAGCGGTCGCTTGCCCTACGGCGCCGACGTCGCCAGGGCACGCACCACTGCAGCGCAGAAACGCCTGTGCTATCAGCCGCTGCGCCATGCGCAGCGCGATATCCCCGCGTGGATCGACGAAGTGCTGGGCAAGGCGCTGCATCCCGACCCGGCGCGGCGCTATGCCGATCTGTCGGAGTTCGTCTTCGAGCTGCGCCAGCCCAACCCGGCGTTTCTCAACCGCGCCCGCCCGCCGCTGCTGGAACGCAATCCACTGCTGTTCTGGAAAAGCCTGTCTCTGCTGCTGGCGGTGACAGTCGTCGCGCTGCTGTTGCGCTAGCCGCGCTGGCGCAACAGTGCCGTGGCACCCTGGGCCTTGCGGGTGTACCAGAACACCCGGCTGACGCCGCGGGTGATCGCCACGTATCCCAGGCGCAGGCTTTCATCGGCCATGGCCTGGTCATAGCTGTTGCGGAAGAAACCCGAGTAGGCGTACAGCGCGTTGCGCAACGGGTGCGGCTGCACCGGGGCGCAGTCGTCGATGATGATCGCCACCTCGGCCTGCAATCCCTTGGCACGGTGGATGGTGTAGGCCTTGACCGGCAGCTTGCGGTCCAGCTGCGCCTGGATGGTCCGCAACGGCTCGTTGCGCCGGCTGAGCAGCAGCACGGCGGTGCGTTCGCGGCTTTGCCGTTCGGCCACATGGGCACATTGCGCGGTGATCGCCTCGATCAGCTTCGGCAGGCCCTTGTTCAGGTCGAAACCGGTGACCAGCTTTACCCCGTGGTCACCCGGCTGCGTCGGTTTGCATGGCCGGCTGGTCCTGGCCTGCTTGAACTGCACGCCGGCCAGCACCGCCTCGCCATCGCGAATCACCGGCTCGATGGAGCGGTAGTTGGTCTCCAGCAGCAACGTCTCGCTGCTCTTGGCGCCGCGCCGCGGGAAGTACTTGTCGAAGTCCATGAACAACTCCGGCGAACTGCCGCGCCNNTCGTCACCGATGGCCATCAGCCTCGGGCTGCTCTTCTGTCGTGCCAGCCGGCGATGCAGCGCTTGTAGCCACTGGACGATCTGCGGGGAGATGTCCTGAAATTCGTCGATCAGCAGGTGTTGGAACGGGCCAAGGCTGGCCTGTGACATATCCGAGCCTGAGGCCAGGCGCTCGGTGAGCTGTTGAAAGGCCTCGTTGAAGGTCAGCAGCCCCTGCTCACGCAGCGCGGCCCTGAAGTAGCCATGGAAGCTCACCAGCGCCTCGATGAAATCCTTTTCGCGCGCCGCGCACTGCAATCTGGCCGCTTGCAGCTGATCGATGCGAATGCCGATGCTCTCGATAAACCCAGCCTGGGCGTAGAAGGCCTCGTACAGCGGCAGTGGCGTGAACTCGCCGGCCAGGGTGAAGGTATCGCCTGGCGCTTTCGGGGCAGCGCGCTTGCCCTGTTCGCTTTCGGTTGGCGGCGCAGGCAGGTCGAGCAGTCGATGCACCCGCTCACGGAATGTCGCCTGTTCGGCGTAACACTGCTGATAGGCCTGCTTGAGCAGGCGAACTTGCGCCGGACGCAGGCGTGCGGTGGCCAACGGGTTGTCCGGCTCGTCCGCCGCGGCGGCCTTGTCGTCCAACTGCTCGAACCAGACCGGTCGCTCCAGCACTTCGCGCGCCAGCTGCGCCATGGCCGAGTGGAAGGTGCGCACGCACTGGCGCGCCTGCTGCGCATCGAACGGCACCTGCCAGAAGCCGAGCACGCGCACCAACTGTTCGCGCAGCTGCGCGCAAGAGGCGTTGGTGAACGAGATGACCGTCAAGCGTCCGGGCTCGACGCCCATGTGACAGAGCATGAACACCACGCGCAACAGCAAGGTGGTGGATTTGCCGGAACCGGCACCGGCGAAGATCCGGGTCACCGGGCTGCGGCTGAGAATCATCGCCCATTGCTCTTCCGACGGTGCACTGATGATGCCGGCGGCCACCGCCTGCTCGACGCGTTCGCGCATGGCCTGGACCTGAGCGTCATCCACTTTCAGTTGCGCCGCGGCGTAGATCCCCTGCGCTGCCGTCCCCCGCGGCTTGGCGGCAGCACGCGCCGGCGCTTCCGAGGCGCTCTTCGGCTTGGCCTTGGCTGCAGACTTGCCCTTGCGCTTGGCGGTCGCAGCCTTTTTCGCCTTGCCGGGCGCAGTGCCCCAGCGACGAAACAACAACTCGTCCTCTTCGCGCAGATGGGCCGAGGTACGTGGAAAACAGCGCTGCAGCACCCCGGCGACCAGGGCCCTGTAGCGCTTGACGGCAGAAAGCATCGGAAATCACCGTGGGCATTGCATATCGTTGATATGGTACGGGTTTTTCCCTGTACTCTGGCCGCTACAAGGACGAACAGCAGCGAATGAATGTGGCAATCGCTCGCGTCGCCGGCAAGACTTCCTGGGCTATCGGCTGTCCGAGTTGAACCAGCTCTTAAGCTGAATCACCCCGCCATGCCTTCACACCGGACACGGATCGCTACTGATGGACCCAGCAGCCAACAGCCCCTCGCCTGACGACTCGAGCCACGCATTCCTCCCCGACGGCGGCGAGCTCGGCGCGCTGATCCGCCGCTTCGACTGGTCGACAACGGCGCTGGGGCCTCTGGCTGAATGGCCCTCGAGCCTGAAGACCGTCACCGCCATGTTGCTGCTTTCGCCAACGCCCATCGTGCTGCTCTGGGGCGAGCGCGGCATCATGATCTATAACGACGCCTACTCCGGGTTCGCCGGCAGCCGGCACCCGCAGTTGCTGGGCTCGGAAGTGCGCGAAGGCTGGCCGGAGGTCGCCGAGTTCAACGACAACGTGATGAAAGTCGGCCTGGCGGGCGGCACGCTTTCGTACAAGGACCAGGAGCTGGTGCTGTACCGCAACGGCCGGCCTGAACGTGCCTGGATGAATCTGGACTACTCGCCGGTGTTCGATGATCAGGCGCTGCCGGCCGGCGTCATCGCCATGGTGGTGGAAACCACCGAACGGGTAATGGCCGAACGAGAGCTGCAGGGACAGCAGGCGCGCCTGCAACAGATGTTCGAACAGGCACCCGGGCTGATGGCGATGTTGCGCGGCCCGGAACATGTCTTCGAGATGGCCAACCCTGCCTATCTGCGCGTGGTGGGCGAACGTGACGTCATCGGCAAGCTGGTGCGCGAAGCGCTGCCGGAAGTCGAGCGCCAGGGCTTCATCGATATTCTCGACCGGGTCTACCGCAGCGGCACGGCCTTTGTCGGCACCGGTATTCGCGTCGGGCTGCAGCGCATCCAGGGAGAGGCCGAGGAAGAGCGCCTGCTGGATTTCGTCTTCCAGCCGGTGACCGATGCGAATGGCAATGTTGCCGGGATCTTCGTCGAAGGCTATGACGTGACCGAGCGCGCCGAGGCCGAACAGGCGCTGCGCGAGAACGAACAACGCCTCCGCTTTCTCGATGCCCTGGCCAGGGAGACCGCGCGCAGCGTCGACGCCGACGCCATTCTGAGCATCACCACGCGCATGCTCGGCGAGCATCTGGGACTGTCGAGCTGTGCCTATGCCGACATGGACCCCGACCAGGACGGCTTCACCATCCGCGGCGACTGGGCCGCGCCCGGCTGCACCAGCATCGTCGGACGTTACCGGCTGGAAGCCTTCGGCACACTGGCGGTGACGAAATTGCGTGGAGGTGAAGCCTTCATCATCGACGATCACTGCGCGCAGCTGCCGCCGGCCGAAGCCGCCAGCTTCCAGCAACTCGACATCGCGGCGACCATCTGCCTGCCGCTGGTCAAGGAAGGCCGGTTGACCGCGCTGATGGCCATTCACGACCGCGTGCCGCGCGTATGGAGCGCCTGCGAGCTGGCCCTGCTCAGAGAAGTCACCGATCGCTCCTGGGCGCACATCGAGCGTGTGCGCTCCGCTGCGGCGGTCAGGCAGCGCGAGCAGTGCTTCCTGGAACAGCTCGAAGCCAAGGTCGCCGAGCGCACGGCGGCGCTGGCACGCAGCGAGGCGAACATCCGAGCGGTGCTGGAAACCTCGCACCTGTACAAGGCGATGCTCGCACCGGACGGCTCGATTCTCTACGTCAACGCCACGGCACTGGCCGGCATCGACGCACGCTTCCATCAGTTGGCGGGCACGCCGTTCTGGGACTCGCCCTGGTTCAGTGCCACCCCCGGCATGCCGGAAGCGATGAAGGCGATGACCCTGCGCGTCGCGGCCGGCGCCACCGAGCACGGCACCATGACGCTGAACATGCCGGGCGGCACGCGCACGTTCGACTTCTCCATGCGCCCGGTGCTGGGTGACGACGGTACTGTCGTCGCCCTGGTCCCCGAGGCGCTGGATATCAGCGAGCGCGTCGCCGCCGAGCAGACGCTGCAACAGCTGCACAAGATGGAAGCGCTGGGCAACCTCACTGGCGGCATCGCCCACGACTTCAACAATCTGCTCATGGCCGTGCTCGGCAGCCTG
>DNMQ01000041.1 GCA_003488145.1 Pseudomonas sp. | reverse complement strand
TTTCTCGTCGGCACGGCGCCTACGCTGGAAAACCCTGAGGTGGTCTACGGCACCTCAAAGGCGATCGGCATGGGGCTTTCCGGTTTCGCCAATCCGGCATTGGCGCTGGTCGCGGGCGCCCTGTTCATCGCGGCGGCGATGACCCTGACCGGGCTCGACCGGCGTATTGCGCTGATGACCCTATCCAGGGTCGGCACCAGTTCGCGGCATATCCTCGGCGGCACGCTGGTGGTCATCGTCCTGCTAAGCCTGGTGGTGCCCAGCGCCACGGCACGTGCCGCCTGCGTGGTGCCGATCATGCTCGGCATCATCACCGCGTTCGGCATCGACAAACGTTCCAACTTTGCCGCGGGCATGATGATCATCGTCGCCCAGGGCACCAGCATCTGGAACATCGGCATCCAGACCGCAGCGGCGCAGAACCTGCTGCTGGTGGGCTTCATGGACAAACTGCTGGGTGAGCGAGTCAGCTGGATCGACTGGCTCGTCGCCGGCGCACCCTGGGCCGTGCTGATGTCCTTTGTCCTGCTTTTTATCGTGCTCAAGCTACTGCCGCCCGAAACCGAGCGGATAGCCGGTGGCAAGGAAGCCGTGGCACGCTCGCTCGCCGAACTCGGACCGATGACGTCGGCGCAGAAGCGCCTGCTCGCCGTGTCCATCGGTCTACTGCTGTGCTGGGCCACCGAGGGCAAGCTGCACAGCTTCGACACCACCAGCACCACCTACGCGGGACTGGTGATCCTGATGCTGCCGCGCATCGGCGTGATGAACTGGAAGGAGGTTCAGGCGCGGGTGCCCTGGGGCACGGTGATCGTCTTCGGCGTCGGGATCAGCCTCGGCACGGTATTGCTCACGACTCAGGCCGGACAGTGGCTGGGCGCGCAGGTGGTCGCTCACACCGGGCTTGGCGTGGTGGGGCCGCTGGGCATCTTCGCCATTCTCGGCGCCTTTCTCATCGTGATCCATCTGGGCTTTGCCAGTGCCACGGCGCTGACCTCGGCGATGCTGCCGATCCTGATCTCGGTGTTGCTCAGCCTGCCAGGGGATTTCAGCCGGCTGGGGATGACCATGCTGCTTGGCTTTGTCGTCAGCTATGGCTTCATCCTGCCGATCAACGCGCCGCAGAACATGGTTTGCCTGGGCACCGAGACCTTCAGCGCGCAGCAATTCGCCAAGGTCGGCGTGCTGGTAACGCTGATCGGCTATCTGAGCATGTTGCTGTTCGCGATGACCTGGTGGCGCTGGCTGGGTTGGATCTGAGCAGCCCTACATTTCGGATCGACGCCTGGCAGCACTGATGCGCTAGGCGTTCTTGCCCGGTAGCGCCTCCAGCTCGCGCCAGTGCAGGAACAGGCGCAGATCGAACTCGATCTGCCCGTAGCCGGGCAGCATGTGTTCGCACAGCTTGTAGAAGGCACGGTTGTGCTCGCTCTCACGCAGATGGGCCAGTTCGTGCACCACGATCATCTGCAGGAATTCCGGTGCCGCCTCGCGAAACAGTGCGGCGACGCGGATCTCCTTTTTCGCCTTGAGCTTGCCGCCCTGCACCCGTGACACCGCGGTATGCAGACCCAGCGCGCGATGGGTCAGGTCCAGGCGATTGTCATAGAGCACCTTGTCGATCGGCGGCGTGCTTTTCAGGTAGTCCTGCTTGAGCGTCTGTACGTAGCCGTACAGTGCCTTGTCGCTCTGCACCTGATGGCGGCCGGGGTAGCGGCGCTGAAGATAGTCGCCCAGGCGCTGCTCGGCGATCAGCTGGCGCACCTGCGCCAGCAGCGGCTCCGGGTAACCGCGCAGGTACTTGAGATCGGTCATCAGGCGCGTTTCGGCCAGGCGAAGCTGAGCAGGAACAGCGCGGCGGCGCTGACCACGATGGAGGGCCCGGCGGGGGTGTCTTCGAACCAGGACAGCGTCAGACCCAGGCACACCGCGACGATACCCAGCAGGCTGGCGCCAAAGGCCATCTGCTCCGGCGTGCGCGCATGGCGTTGCGCTGCGGCCGCGGGAATGATCAGCAGCGAGGTGATCAGCAGCACGCCGACGATCTTCATCGCCACCGCGATCACCACGGCGATCAGCAGCATCAGCGCCAGGCGGATACCGGCCACCGGCAACCCTTCGACCTTGGCCAGCTCCTCGTGCACGGTGATCGCCAAGAGCGGCCGCCACAGCGGAATCAGCATCAGCAGCACCAGGGCGCTGCCGCCGATGATCCAGGCCAGGTCGCTCGGTCCCACGGCGAGCAGATCGCCGAACAGATAGCCCATCAGGTCGATGCGCACGTCATCCATGAAGCTCAGCGACACCAGGCCCAGCGACAGCGTGCTGTGGGCGAGGATGCCGAGCAGCGTGTCCGAGGCCAGCGGCTGGCGCTGCTGCAGGGTGACCAGCAAGAGCGCGAGCAGCACGCAGCCGACCGTCACCGCCAGGGTCAGGTTGACGTCCAGCATCAGCCCGAGGGCGACGCCGAACAGCGCGGCATGGGACAGGGTGTCGCCGAAATAGGCCATGCGCCGCCAGACCACGAAAGAGCCGAGCGGGCCGGCGACCAGCGCCAGGGCGAGCCCGGCGAGCAGGGCGTTGAGAAGGAAATCGGGCATCGGAGGCTCTGTCTAGTGCTTGCAGTTCGGGCCGTGGACGTGGGGTTTGCCGGTCACCACGCTGCCGTGCAGGTCGTGGCTGTGATCGTGCTGGTGGTGGTAGATCGCCAGGCTGCGTGCGTCCTGGCCGAACAGCTCGACGAAGGCCGGGTCGCTGCTGACCTGCTCCGGATGCCCCGAGCAGCAGACGTGGCGATTGAGGCAGACCACCTGGTCGGTGGCGCTCATCACCAGATGCAGGTCGTGGGAAACCATCAGCACGCCGCAGCCGTAACGGTCGCGCAGTACGCCGATCAACCGGTACAGCTCGGCCTGGCCAGCCACGTCCACACCCTGTACGGGTTCATCCAGCACTAGCAGTTCCGGTTCGCGCAGCAGGGCGCGGGCGAGCAGCACACGCTGCATCTCGCCGCCGGAAATCTTCTGCAGCGGGCTGTCGATGACGTGTTCGGCACCGACTTCGCCCAGCGCCGCCAACGCACGGGCACGGTCGACGCCGGGCACCAGGCGCAAAAAGCGCAGCACCGACAAGGGCAGGGTGGGGTCCACGTGGAGCTTCTGCGGCATGTAGCCGACACGCAGCTTCGGCTTGCGCCAGACTTGGCCGCGATCAGGTTTCAGCAAGCCCAGCACGGCCCGTACCAGCGTGGTCTTGCCGGCGCCATTGGGGCCGATCAGGGTGACGATCTCGCCGCGATGCACCTGCAGTTGCGCGCCTTCCAGCACGTTCTGGTTGGCGAAGCGCACGTGGATGTCATCCAGCCGCAGCAGCACCTCGCTCATGCGGCTTTCCGGCAGTTCGAGCAGAGGCCGACCACTTCCACGGTCTGCCCCTCGACGGCGAAGCCGACGCTGCCGGCGGCGCTGTCGATGGCCTCGGCGATGGCGCGTTGCTCGAGTTCGATGGCGGTGTGGCAGTGCCGGCAGATGAGGAACTGGCCCTGGTGCGGATGCTCCGGATGGCTGCAGCCGATGAAGGCGTTGAGCGACGCGATGCGATGCACCAGGCCGTTCTCCAGCAGGAAATCCAGCGCGCGGTAGACGGTGGGCGGCGCGGCGCGGCGGCCATCCTGCTCGCTCAGTACGGCGAGGATGTCGTAGGCGCCGAGCGGCCTGTGGCTTTGCCAGACCAGCTCCAGCACACGCTTGCGCAGGGCGGTCAGGCGTACGCCCTGGCGCGCGCAGAGGCTGTCGGCTTCGGCCAGCGCGTGGCTGACGCAATGGTCATGGTCGTGGGGCGTACAGGCCAGCGGGGTCTTGGACATGAGCGGCGACGTGTTGGGGTAGAGACGTTATTATGTACCAATTCCCTCCGTACGAGTGACGCCCGTGAATCGTCTTTTCTCCCTTCCCTTGCTCGCGGCGCTGGTTGCTGGCGCCGCGTCCGCCCACGCCGAAGTCCGCGTGCTGACCAGCATCAAGCCGCTGCAGCTGATCGCCGCGGCGGTTCAGGATGGCGTCGGTGAGCCTGACGTTCTGCTGCCGGCGAGCGCTTCGGCGCATCATTACTCACTGCGACCGTCCGACGTACGGCGTATCCGCGATGCGCAGCTGTTCTACTGGATCGGCCCGGATCTGGAGAGCTTCCTGCCGCGCGCACTGAGCGCTCGTGAAGGCACGACCGTGGCGGTGCAGGACGTGCCAAAACTGACTCTGCGTCGTTTTGGTGATGCGCACGCGCACGACGAGGCTGAACATCACGATCACGACGATCACGACGATCACGACGGCCATGACCATGATGCTCACGAGCATGACGAAGCCGCACATGGCGAGACCGCCCATGCCGACGAGCACGACCATGACCATCGGCCGGGCACGCTCGATGCGCACCTGTGGCTGCTGCCAGCCAACGCCCTGATCATCGCCGAGCGCATGGCCGCTGACCTGGCCGCCGCCGACCCGGCCAACGCACAGCGCTACCAGGCCAACTCGGCGGCCTTCGCCCAGCGCGTCGAGGCGCTCGACGCCCGTCTCAAGCAGCGCTTCAGCAAGGTGCAGAACAAGCCGTTCTTCGTTTTCCACGAGGCCTACGACTACTTCGAGGCGGCCTACGGCCTACGCCATGCCGGCGTGTTTAGTGCCGGTGGTGAGTCGCAACCCGGCGCCCGGCATGTGGCGGCGATGCGCGAGCGGTTGCAGCAGGCCGGGCCGAGCTGCGTGTTCAGCGAGCCGCCGGCGCGTCCGCGCCTGGCCGAGACGCTGACTGCCGGGTTGCCGGTGAAGATGGCGGAGCTGGACGTGCTGGGCGTCGGCCTGCCGACCGATGCCAAGGGTTACGAAAAGTTGCTGGAAGGCCTTGGCGACACCCTGGCCGGCTGCCTGGAATCGCTCTGATCCAGTGCCCGGCCTGATCCGTCAGGCCGGGCCACGTCTCTCGGGGCGCTGCGTCAGCCAGCCTGGCGGATACCGTCGGCGAGCAACTCCATCATCTGGTCGATCTCGGCCTTCTCGACGATCAGCGCCGGCGACAGCGCAATGGTGTCGCCGCTGGCGCGTACCAGCAGGCCCTTCTCGAAACACTCCCGGAACACCTCGTAACCGCGCTTGCCGACGCCATCGGCATGGGCAGCGAACTGGATACCCGCGACCAGCCCGACCGTGCGGATGTCGATCACGTTGGGCAGGTCCCTGAGGCTGAACAGTGCTTCCTGCCAGTAGGGCTCCAGGTCGATGGCCTTCTGGAACAGATTCTCCTGCTGATAAATCTCCTGGGTTGCCAGCGCCGCTGCGCAGGCCACCGGGTGCCCGGAGTATGTGTAGCCGTGGAAGAACTCGATGACGCTTTCCGGCCCCTTCATGAACGCATCGAACAGGTGGTCGGCGACCAGCACCGCGCCCATGGGAATCGCGCCGTTGGTCAGGCCCTTGGCGCAGGTGAGGATGTCCGGCGTCACGCCCCAGCGCTGCGCGGCGAAGGCTTCGCCGACACGGCCGAAGCCGGTGATGACCTCATCGAAGATCAGCAGAATGCCGTGCTTGGCGGTGATCTCGCGCAGCCGCTGCAGATAGCCCACCGGCGGCAGGATCACCCCGGCTGAGCCGGACATGGGCTCGACGATCACCGCGGCGATGTTCTCCGCGCCGTGCAGCGTCACCAGCCGCTCCAGTTCGTCGGCCCGTTCCACGCCATGCTGCGGCAGGCCCTTGCTGAAGGCGTTGCGCTGCAGATCGAGGGTGTGCGGCAGGTGATCGACGCCCGGCAGCATCGGGCCGAAGGCGCGGCGGTTGTTGGCCATGCCGCCCACCGACATGCCGCCGAAACCGACGCCGTGGTAGGCCAGCTCGCGGCCGATCAGCCGCGTGCGTGAGCCCTGACCGATGGCGCGATGATAGGCCAGGGCGATCTTCAGCGCGGTATCCGCCGACTCCGATCCGGAGTTGGTGAAGAACACCCGGTTCAGTCCTTCGGGGCTGATGGCGGCGAGTTTCTCGGCCAGCTCGAAAGGTAGCGGATGGCCCATCTGAAAGGTCGGCGCGAAGTCCATCTTGGCGATCTGCTTGCTCACCGCTTCGCTGATCTCGCGTCGGCCATGGCCGGCATTGCAGCACCAGAGCCCGGCCGTGCCGTCGAGTACCTGGCGGCCGTCGCTCGCCGTGTAATACATGCCCTCGGCGCTCTCCAGCAGGCGTGGCGTGGCCTTGAACTGGCGGTTGGCGGTGAAGGGCATCCAGAAGTGATCGGGCGAGGCGTTGGGATGGAAATCCTGTGACATGGGGCTGGCTCCGGGTGGCGAGCGGCTATGCTGCGACGGCGAGCCGCAGGGTTTTCATCGAGTCTATGTTTAATAAAACGAACAAAACAAGGCGATAGACCGGCCGTTCGTAAAAAATATTGATAGGGTCCGCGCCGCTGGTTTAGGGTGCCTTTTCCACAGCCCGAAGACCTGACTAGAGAGGATGCACCATGCCCACCCTGACCCTCGCCGACTGGCAACAGCGTGCCCGCGACCTGCACATCGAAGGTCGCGCCTTTATCCAGGGTGAGTATTGCGCCGCGGCGGACGGCGGCCAGTTCGACTGCATCAGTCCGGTGGACGGGCGGGTGCTGACGCAGGTCGCCAGCTGCGACCAGGCCGATGCCGAGCGGGCGGTGGCCAGTGCCCGTGCCACATTCGATGCCGGCAGCTGGTCGCGTCTGGCACCGGCCAAGCGCAAGGCAGTACTGATCCGCTTCGCCGATCTGCTGGAAGCCCACCGCGAGGAGCTGGCGCTGCTGGAGACCCTCGACATGGGCAAGCCGATCGGCGACTCGCTGACGGTGGACATCCCCGGCGCCGCGCGGGCGCTGCGCTGGAGCGGCGAGGCGATCGACAAGATCTACGACGAAGTGGCGGCCACGCCTCACGACCAGCTCGGCCTGGTCACCCGCGAGCCGGTTGGCGTGGTGGCGGCCATCGTGCCGTGGAATTTCCCGCTGATGATGGCCTGCTGGAAGCTCGGCCCGGCACTGGCCACCGGCAATTCGGTGGTGCTCAAGCCGTCCGAGAAGTCGCCGCTGACCGCCATCCGCATTGCCCAGCTGGCGATCGACGCCGGCATTCCGGCCGGCGTGCTCAACGTCCTGCCGGGCTACGGCCACACCGTCGGCAAGGCGCTGGCGCTGCACATGGACGTCGACACGCTGGTCTTTACCGGTTCCACGCGGGTAGCCAAGCAGCTGATGATCTATGCCGGCGAATCGAACATGAAGCGCGTCTGGCTGGAGGCCGGAGGCAAGAGCCCGAACATCGTCTTCGCCGACGCGCCCGACCTGCAGGCCGCAGCGCAAGCCGCGGCTGGCGCCATTGCCTTCAACCAGGGCGAGGTCTGCACCGCCGGCTCACGGCTGCTGGTGGAGCGATCGATCAGGGAGCGCTTCCTGCCCATGGTGGTCGAGGCGCTCAAGGGCTGGAAACCGGGCAATCCACTGGACCCGGCGACCAACGTCGGCGCGCTGGTGGATACCCAGCAGCTGAATACCGTGCTCGGCTACATCGACGCCGGGCGTGAGGCGGGGGCGCAGGTGCTGATCGGCGGTCAGCGTACGCTGGAGGAAACCGGCGGGCTGTACGTCGAGCCGACCATCTTCGATGGCGTCGACAATGCGATGAAGATCGCCCAGGAGGAAATCTTCGGCCCGGTGCTGTCGGTGATCACCTTCGACAGCGCCGAGGAAGCGGTGGCGATCGCCAACGACACGCCCTACGGCCTGGCCGCGGCCGTGTGGACCGCTGACCTGTCCAAGGCACACCGCACCGCGCGGGCGTTGCGCGCCGGCAGCGTGTGGGTCAACCAGTACGACGGCGGCGACATGACCGCGCCGTTCGGCGGCTTCAAGCAGTCCGGCAACGGTCG
>DNMQ01000095.1 GCA_003488145.1 Pseudomonas sp. | reverse complement strand
CGGTAGCCGTCGAACTTGATTTCGTACCGCCAGTCCCCGCCCGGTACCGTATCGACCAGGGTGGCCAGCTGCGGTTTGAAATGCTCCGGTAGCTCGGCCGGAACCGCCCCCTCGAGCGCGACCTTTGCCTTTCGCCTGGCCGGTGTCCGCTTCTTGGCTGGTGCCTTGACTGGCGCAGGCGGGGTTTCGGCCACGCGGGCCTTCGCGCCGCGCTTGCGCGGCACCAGCGTGCGGTCACTGAGCACGCTGTCGGGTTCGGCGGTGACGATGTCGTACTCGCTCTCCTCGCGCGCCGCCTCGTCACGGGATTTGATGAGGAACCACTGCTCCTTCTTCCCGTCCATCTGCGTGCGCACCAGGTTCCAGCTGCCGGCAAGCTTCTCGCCTTCCAGGCTGAACTTGAGCTTGCCCTTGCGATAGCCCTCGTGCGGGTCGCCCTGGGGTGTCCACACGCCACGGTCCCAGACGATCACGTCGCCGGCACCGTAATGCCCTTCGGGGATGTTCCCTTCGAAGGTGGCGTACTCCAGCGGGTGGTCTTCCACGTGTACGGCCAGCCGGCGCACGCCAGGGTCCAGGCTTGGCCCCTTGGGAATCGCCCAGCTCTTCAGGGTGCCGTCCAGTTCCAGGCGGAAGTCGTAATGCAGACGCGTGGCGTCGTGCTTCTGGATGCAGTACTGCAGCGCCTGGCTCTTGCGAGACTTCGGCCGTGGCTTGCCGGCGGGTTCCGGCGTGGCGGCGAAGTCACGCATGCGTTGGTAATCTTCGAGCGCCATGGCCAACCTCCGCGAGCTATGCCGGCGGCTATTCCAGCTTGCCGGCGTCGGTGGAAGTGTCGTTGGGGCCGCCCGGCGCCGAATGCCGGTCCGGATCGGTTGAAGGTTCCTCGCTGCCCGGCTGTGGCGCCACCAGCTGGCCGTCTTCGGTCACGGTACGGCCCTTGTGATCCTTGCGGGTTTCCACTTCTTCCTGCGGCGTGGGGTTGCCCATCGGGCTCGGACGTGACCCGGTATCGTCACGCGGCGTGCCGGCGGGAAACTGCGCCATCGCAGGCGCCGCGACCATTGCACTGAGCATTGCGCTGAGCAGCAGTCTTTTCATGTGGAATCTCCGCGTAGGCTGGGTAGTCATGGCTGTTACTTAATTTGGTCATCCCCTGCTGGTATGAGTTCAGGGGGGCGGCGACCGGTCCGCCCGACGGGTTCCGATAAGCGGCACTGGTCTGAAAAGGCTAGCTAGAGCGCCTGGGCGACTTAATCCGCTCAATGGACATATCGCCGCATTTACAAGGCGAACAGTGCTGCTACGGTTGAAGGGCGTCGGAACGCCAGGGGTGCGCAGCGGATGCTGTACTGCGCTTTAGTCACCTCCTTTGCTAGGGAGGATTTATGAATACGCGTCTTCCTCTGTTCAAGATCGAAGCCATCCTGCACACCTACCTGCGGCCGTTTCAGTGTGAATGCCGCGATGCTTCCGACAGTTCGCTCAGCGTGCGCCTCTACCATGAACCGCCAGATGAGGAACTGACCGTTCTCGGCATCTCCTACGACCAATGCCGCGACGCGGCCAACCTGGTGCGTCTGGCTCAGGAACTGCGCATCGAAATGTGCGCCACCCGCAGCACGCTACCCGCCGAAACGAATCGGAGCGTGCGCACGGAGTGACCCGGCTCAGCGCGGCGTACGCGGGGCCCGGCCCCCGGCGGCCTGCCCCCGGCCCATGTACTTGAGGAACACGTCGTGGCCGTAGCTGTGGGAGTGGGTCGCCTTCTGCCGGCCGAATCGCTGCCAGGCGCGTTCATGCAGGTAGAACACCACGGTGTTGCACAGCGGCTCGATCAGGGCGACTGCGCCACCGATGACGACGCTTCCGGTCAACGCATAAACGACGATGAAAGCCGTGGCGAAGTGCAGCACGGCGAAGGTCAGGGTCTTGACGAGCGGTCGTGGTCTCATGGACGGCTCCCGACGGACAGGCACGGCCGTTTGCGGTCCTGCAACGGCCCTGCGAAAGAGGATGGGGAAGGCCCGGCCGAGGTGGCCGGGCAATCAGGCAAGCCGTCTCAGCGCTTGGCTTCGACGTTGGGTTCCAGCGCGCGGGTCAGGTAGGCCTGGGTCAGCTCCGCCAGGTGGTCGCGCAGCCAGTCGGCCATGGCGACCTCTTCCACCAGGATGCGCTCGCAGACTTCCTTGGTCTGCATGTCGCCGACCGCTTCGGCGGCGGCAATCAGGATCTTGTAGGAGGCGATTTCGAGATTCTCGAAGACGTAGCCCATCTGCGCGCCTTTGACGATCTCGTCATTGACCATCATGCCACCCATGGCCTGCCCCATCGCCATCATCTTGCCGCCGAGGTCCTTGAGGCCGGAATAGGACTTGTCGTAGCGCTGCAGGCAGCCTTCGATCAGCTTGGCCTGGTTCTGCGTCTCGGTGATGTGCTGCTCGATCCGCGCCTTGAGTTCGGGGTAATGCTCGATACGGCTGGCCTGCTTGTTCAGCATGGTCTCGGCCTGCGCTTCCATGGCATGCGCATCGCGCAGCCACTCGATGAGGCGTTCGGTACGGACGTCGTTGCCGGTCTGTGCACTTTGCATGGGATCACTCCTCAGGTCTGGAAAAGTCGGGGGGCGAAGGTGGCCCGCTTGGTTTTGTGAGAGACCCTGCCAGCAAGAGTTCCCCCTACCCGACCGGCGCGCCCCCAGGCGCAACGGCCTGAACTTTTGCCAGACACAGCCTGTCACTGGCCCTGACGAACGGTTAACCGGAGCCCCCCGCCATCGAACTGCCCGCCTATCTCTTGCAATGGGACCAGTACATCAGCCAGCCAGCGCTGCGCACGCTCGCTGCAGCCTTGTTCGTGGTGCTTATCCTCAGTCTGTTCGGCCGTCTGCTGACCGCTCTGATGCTGCGCCTGGCGCGGGCCTTCCTGTTCACCCGCGAGCTGTCCGAACAGCTGGAAAAGCCCATCCGCGTGCTGCTGCCACTGATGGGCCTGCAGGGCGTCTGGACCTCGGCGCCTGATGACCTGCTGCTGATCGACGGCGCGCGGCATGTGACCACGCTTCTGATCATCGGCACCCTGACCTGGCTGGTGATGCGCCTGCTGCGCGGGCTTCAGCAGTTCATCCAGCTGCGCAATCCGGTGGATGTGGTCGACAACCTGCGTGCCCGGCAGATCCAGACGCAATCTCGGGTATTGCTGCGGACCCTGGCGTTCTTCGTTCTGCTGATCGGTGCCGCGGCGATGCTGATGACCTTCCCCGGCGCACGCCAGTTCGGTGCCAGCCTGCTGGCTTCGGCGGGGCTTGCAGGTCTTGCGGTGGGCTTTGCCGCGAGGCCGGTACTGGCCAACCTGATCGCCGGACTGCAGATCGCCATGACCCAGCCAATCCGCCTGGATGACGTGGTGATCGTCGAGAACGAATGGGGCCGCATCGAGGAAATCACCGGCACCTACGTGGTGGTAAGGATCTGGGACGACCGCCGGCTGGTCGTGCCGCTGCAGTACTTTATCGAAAAACCTTTCCAGAACTGGACCCGTCGTGGCTCGAGCCTGATCGGCACGGTGTTTCTCTGGGCCGACTACAGCCTGCCTCTGGAGCCGCTGCGCGAGGAGCTGCGGCGGCTCTGCAAGGACGTTCCCGAACTGTGGGACGGTCGGGTCTGCGTGCTGCAGGTGACCGATGCCAGCGAGAAGTCCATCCAGCTGCGCGCCCTGGTCAGCTCCCCGGACTCGTCACGCAACTGGGACCTGCGTTGCCACATCCGCGAGAATCTGCTGGGCTTCATCCAGCGGCAGTATCCGCATTCGCTGCCGCAGGTCCGGGCCGACCTGAGCGTCGGACACAAGCAGCGCGTCGATATGTCGCAACCGCAGCACGTCGAGCCGGAACGCCAGCCTCCGGTGTAGGCGTCAGGCGCCTTCACCCTGCTCGAGCTTCTGCACCAGCTGCGCATACTTGTTCTCCAGCTGGGTCAGGCCGTGCCGCGCCGCCTGCTTGCGAATCTCGACGCGGTCGCCGTCGAACTGCACCGTTTCGCTCACCACCACCTGCCGTTCGCCCCGCATCAGTGCATAGGCGTAGCACTGCGTGCCGCCTTCATCCTCCTGATCGTCGTCGGCCACGCCGGTATTGGCCACTGCCAGCGTGGCGACACTGGCGTTCAGCGCACCGATGGCCATCTCGCGGGCCACCTCTTCGCTGGTCAGGCCGAATTTCTCGATGGTCTCGAAATCCACGTTGAGTAGGCGGTTCTTGGCTTTCGGCGAGTAGACGACGAACCCGCTGTCGAGCACCTGGCCGCAACCCGGGATGTCTCCCAGCAGCGAGGCCATCAAACCGCAGGTACAGGATTCAGCAGTGGTCAGCTTGAGTTCCTCGCGCTGCAGGAATGCCACGACTCGTTCGATCTCTTGCATGTTTTTTGCTCCGCCACAAATGGGCCTTCAGGTTCGTGTTCTGAATTCGGAGCGGGTTGGCCTGGCGCGAGTTCCGACCGCGGTCGTCTGTTCTAGTTTTTTAAGAACTTCTACCGCGACATCGGGTCTGGTTTTTGGTAGGGCCGGCGCAGCTCTACCTGCCCTCGCGGCAGCTCCTAACAATCGTTTTTGCCTGGTCGTGTTCATGGTATGTGACGGTCATCAGATCGTTGCAT